>JBILQY010000024.1:0-15543 GCA_044372955.1 Crocinitomicaceae bacterium
GGTGGACGTTTCGCAACTTCGGATTTGAATGACTTGTACAGACGTGTGATTATTCGTAACAATCGTTTGAAAAGATTAATCGAAATCAAGGCTCCAGAAGTAATCTTACGTAATGAAAAACGTATGTTGCAAGAGTCAGTTGATTCCTTGTTCGATAACTCAAGAAAATCTAGTGCGGTTAAAACTGAATCAAACAGAGCATTAAAATCACTTTCTGATTCATTGAAAGGTAAACAAGGTCGTTTCCGTCAAAACTTACTTGGAAAACGTGTAGATTATTCAGCACGTTCGGTAATTGTTGTTGGACCAGATTTGAAATTACACGAATGTGGTTTACCAAAAGACATGGCTGCGGAACTGTACAAACCGTTTATCATTCGTAAAATGATCGAACGTGGTATCGTTAAAACAGTTAAATCTGCAAAGAAAATTGTTGATCGTAAAGAGCCTGTTGTTTGGGATATTTTAGAAAACGTATTGAAAGGACATCCTGTTTTATTAAACCGTGCCCCAACATTACACAGACTTGGTATTCAAGCTTTTCAACCAAAATTAATTGAAGGAAAAGCGATTCGTTTACATCCACTTGTAACGACTGCCTTCAACGCCGATTTCGATGGTGACCAAATGGCGGTGCATTTACCTTTAGGTAACGCAGCAATTTTGGAAGCACAAATGTTAATGTTGGCATCTCATAACATCTTGAATCCTGCGAATGGAGCTCCAATTGCAGTACCTTCTCAAGACATGGTGTTAGGTTTATATTACATTACAAAAGGTAAAAAAAGTACAGAATCTGAAATCGTTAAAGGTGAAGGAAGTACTTTCTATTCTCCAACTGAAGTGATCATAGCCTATAATGAGAAAAAATTAGACTTACATGCACATTTAAAAGTTAAATCTTACGATCTAAATAAAGAAGGTATTCCTGAATTGATGATCATTGAGACTACTTGTGGACGTGTATTATTCAATGAAAAAGTTCCAAGAGAAGTTGGTTATATCAACGACGTATTGACTAAAAAAGCATTGAGAGATATTATTGGTGAAGTATTGAAAGTATGTGGAACATCACGTACCGCTCAATTCTTAGACGATATTAAAGGTTTAGGTTATGAAATGGCATTTAGAGGTGGATTATCATTCAACTTAGATGACATTATCATTCCAAAAGAAAAAGAACAATTAGTTCTTAAAGCTGAAGGTGACGTGAAAGAAGTAATGATGAACTATAACATGGGTCTTATTACAAACAATGAGCGTTATAACCAAATCATTGATATCTGGACGCATACAAACTCTAGATTAACTGCAACATTGATGGATCAATTGAAAACTGACCGTCAAGGATTCAACTCAATTTATATGATGTTTGACTCTGGAGCACGTGGATCTAAAGAACAAATTCGTCAGTTATCTGGTATGCGTGGATTGATGGCGAAACCACAAAAATCTGGAGCATCTGTACAAGAGATTATTGAAAACCCAATTTTATCCAACTTTAAAGAAGGATTATCGATTTTGGAATACTTTATCTCAACTCACGGTGCTCGTAAAGGTTTAGCGGATACAGCCTTGAAAACGGCAGATGCTGGTTACTTAACACGTCGTTTGGTTGACGTTGCTCAAGATGTTGTAATCAATTCTAACGATTGTGGAACATTAAGAGGTATCGTTGCAACCGCACTAAAGAAAAATGACGAGGTTGTTGAACCATTGTATGATAGAATTTTAGGTAGAACATCTGTTCATGATGTTTATCTGCCTGAAACTGAAACATTAGTTGTTGCTGCTGGTGAATTAATCACTGAAGATGTTGCAAAAATTATTGAAAAATCAGGAATTGATGAAGTAGAAATTCGTTCAGTATTGACATGTGAAATGAGAAGAGGAGTTTGTTCTAAATGTTATGGACGTAATCTTTCTAATCACAGACTTGCGCAACGTGGAGATGCTGTTGGTGTAGTTGCTGCTCAATCTATTGGTGAGCCAGGAACACAGTTGACACTTCGTACATTCCACGTGGGTGGTACTGCATCGAACATTGCAGATATTTCTGACTTGAAAGCAAAAGCAAATGGTAAAATCGAAATCGACGAATTAAGAACGATTGAGAAAACAAATACAGACGGAACTACAAAAATAATCGTTGTTGGTCGTTCAGCTGAATTGAAAATCACTGACGAGAAAACAGGAATTACTGTTATGACTGCTAACGTTCCTTATGGTTCAGAGTTAGTTGTTACACCAAATACAAAAATCAAAAAAGGTGACGTAATCTGTAAATGGGATCCATACAATGCCTTAATCGTTGCTGAAGTTTCAGGAAAAGTTGTTTTTGATAACATTATTGAAAACATTACTTTCCGTGAAGAAGTCGATGAGCAAACAGGATTTACTGAAAAAGTAATTATCGAAACGAGAGATAAAAAGAAAAGCCCTGCAATTCATATTATCGATACAAAAACGAAAGAGAAATTACGTGAATATTCGATTCCAGTAAATGCACATATTTCAGTAAACGAAGGAGATACTTTAGAAGCAGGTGAAATCTTGGTGAAAATTCCAAGACTTGCTGGTAAAACAGGGGATATCACAGGTGGTCTTCCACGTGTAACAGAATTATTCGAAGCACGTAACCCATCTAATCCTGCAGTAGTTTCTGAAATTGACGGAACAGCATCATTTGGAGTTATTAAAAGAGGTAACAGAGAAATTATCATTACATCTAAATTAGGTGAAGTGAGAAAGTACTTGGTATCACTTTCTAAACACATTTTGGTTCAGCAAAACGACTTCGTAAGAGCTGGTCAACCATTATCTGATGGAGCAATTACGCCAAATGACATCTTGAATATTGAAGGTCCAACTAAAGTACAAGAGTACATCGTAAATGAAATTCAAGAGGTTTACCGTTTACAAGGGGTAAAAATCAACGATAAACATTTCGAGGTAATCGTTCGTCAAATGATGTTGAAAGCTGAAATTATTGATTCTGGAGATACTCGTTTCCTTGAAGGACAATCAGTTCATAAAGCAGATATCATGGAAGCTAACGATGCACTTTATGGAATGATGTTCGTAAAAGACGCAGGTGACTCAACTGAATTGAAAAAAGGTCAGTTGGTTTCTGTACGTCGTTTACGTGATGAAAATTCAAGATTGAAGCGTGAGGATAAACAATTGGTAGAAGCAAGAGAAGCAATTCCTGCAACTTCAACTCCATTGTTACAAGGAATCACACGTGCATCACTTCAAACGCAATCATTCATTTCTGCTGCTTCCTTCCAGGAAACAACAAAAGTTTTGAACGAAGCTGCCATTTCAGGAAAAGAAGATCACTTACAAGGATTAAAAGAAAACGTTATCGTTGGACATTTAATTCCTGCAGGTACAGGTGTTCGTGAGTTCCAAAAGATGATTGTAGGTTCGCAAGAAGCCTATGATGAATTAGTAGAAGCTTAATAGCAACTCAAATAAGTAAAAGCTCAATCGTAAGGTTGAGCTTTTTTTTTAATCAATTTTTCATTTTAACAATAATTGTAAACGATTGACTGCTAAATAAGTAATCGAATCTTTCATTATTTGTTGAATTTTAAATTGATTTTGTAATTTATTTTGTATTATCTTTAACTTAATTCAATAGCGAATTCATAAACAAACGATTACTAGCTAGGCTTTATTTCATTACCGTTTTTAAACCTAATTGAACTTTAAAACAAAGGCAAATGGCTAGTATTATATCATTTAGTGTATATGAATTATTCACTTTTTTATCTTTCTTCTTTTCAATTGCCTCCCTTATAATTTTGACTTATATATTAGTTAGGAGAAGGAAAATTATACAAATTGCAAAAAAACAAAGTATTCAAAAGTCGCAAATTAAAAGTTCGCAAAACGAAATTAAATTGCAGGAGATACTCCAGAAAAAAGATAGAGAATTAAAAGAGTTAAAACTTGGTTTGTTGAAATTTAAGGAAGTGGAAACTTTTTTTCTCCGTGAATTAGCATCCTTTGAGAAAAGTGGAGATACTGATTATGCAGCACTTTTGATGCGATTGAAAAATCAAGTTGCTTTAGGTTACAACGATTTGAAAACCGATGAACTTAAAGAAGTAAATCCAAAAAAAGAGGTGGAAAATGTAAATTTTTCAGCAACTTTAAGAAAGAAACATCCCTTTTTAACCGATCAAGAGATAGGTTTGTGTAATTACTTCCGATTAAATATGCCTTCCAAGGAAATTGCCTCAATAGAAGGAATTACTGATGGTACCGTTCGTGTTTACAAAAATAAAATCAAAAACAAAATAGGGCTTTCCCAAATGGATAGTTTAAATGAATATTTAGTAAACATTCAAATTAAAAAGACAGCTTGAATTTAACTTTGGATTTGATCTAAGTCGCTAAAAAAATCAGGATACGATTTCTTTATGCAATCTACATTATTTAAAACAACAGTAGTCTCACTAATTGAAGCACCAATTGTCGCCGCCATTGCAATTCGATGATCATTATAGGTATCAATTGTTGCTATTGGATTAATTTTACCTTTCCCATAGATTTCAATGATATTTTCTCCAATTTTAAAAGGAACAGATAAGTTTTTAAGTAATTCTGAAACTGATTCTAATCGGTTTGATTCTTTATTCAATAGGCGATTCGTACCTGTTATTGTAGATTTACCAATAGCAACCGCCGCAAGAATGGATAAAATGGGAAATAAATCGGGAGCATCAGTTAAATCAAAATCAAAAGGTTTTTTGGATATTCCTTTTGAAACTTTAATGATTTCTTGATTATCTTTTGTTTTTTCAATGTTTATTTCAGCTCCAAATTCCTTTAAAATTGCGAGGATTTTAGCATCAGCCTGTTTTGATTTTGAATTAAGCCCAACTAATTTAATACTTCCAGAAATGGCAGCTCCAACTAAATGGTTTGCTGCACCACTCCAATCTCCTTCAATAGTGTAGGAACTTGATTTATAGGATTGATTACCTTGAATTGAAAATGCTTTATCAAAGATTGAAGAAATTGAAATTCCAAAAAATGATATAATTTCATTTGTCATCTCTAAATATGGACGACTAGTGACATTTACTAGCTCTACTGATGAAGATTTATGCAATAAAGGCAAAGTGATTAAAAGTCCACTTATAACTTGTGAACCTTCCCTTGCATCAATAACAAGATTTTGATTTGTTATTTCTCCTTTTATTTGAATTGGTAACTTAAAATTATCATGCTTAACCGTAAGACCTAATTGTTTCAGTATTTCAATTAATTGTTTTTGTGAGCGGTTTAAAATTGAACCTTCACCAGTTAAATGAATAGTTGAAGAAAATAAGGTTGCAACAATTCCTAACATTCGGAGTGCTAAGCCTGATTCTCCAACGTTTAAGGTTACAGAATCTATTTTTTTTCTCAAGGGTGGAATAACTTTAATTCCTTCCTCTAAAACAATTATTTCTGCTCCTAATTGTCGAATGCAATTCTGAATAGAAAGTACATCTTTTGATTCATCAGCATTATAAATTATAGTTTCACCTTTTGCTAATAAAGCTAGAATAAAAGCACGTTGCGCAAAACTTTTAGAGCTATTTACTCTTAATTTTCCTGAATATTTAAATGGATAAATTGTTTTATTCATCTTTCTTCTCTGAAAGTATTTCAGCTTGAATTCGAATTGATTCCTGATGTATTAACCGAAACAAATCATTTGAAAACTGAGGTGAAAGTGCAGCGTTTTTTGCTCTTTCTAAGTTTTTTCTCAAAGATTCTTCCCATTGACTATTTTGAAGAATAGCAATATTTCTGTCCTTTTTGTAGCTTCCAATTAATTTTGAAACATCCATTCTTTCTCTTAAATTTCGGATGATTTCTTCGTCTTTTGAAGTTAATTGAGATCTTAGTTCAATTATTTCAGCTTCCTCTATTTCTTGTCTTCCACGAACGGTTAATGAATTTAAAAGAATCCTTAAATCGGAAGGTGTTATTTGTTGTTTAGCATCTGTCCAAGCATCCTTAGGAGAACAATGCGTTTCAATCATTAATCCGTCGTATTTCAAATCAAAAGCACGTTGCGCTATTTCCAATAATAAATAATCCCTTCCACCAATATGAGATGGGTCACAAACCAAAGGAATAGTTGGTAATTCTTGTTTTAAATCAATTGGAATTTGCCAATTAGGGTTATTTCTATAAAGTGTTTTTTCATAAACAGAAAACCCCCTATGAATGGCAGAAATAGTTTTAATACCAACCTTCTCAACCCGTTCAATTGCACCAATCCAAAGTTTTAAATCAGGATTAGTTGGATTTTTAACCATTACTGGTATATCAACACCTCTTAAAGCATCAGCAATTTCTTGCACAGTAAAAGGATTAGCAGTTGAACGAGCACCAATCCAAATCATATCAAATCCTGCCTTTAGAACAGCTTCAACATGTTCGGCTTTGGCAACTTCTGTTGAGATTTTTAACCCAAATTGAGATTTAACTTCTTGCAACCAAGGAATAGCCTCATTTCCAACTCCTTCAAATTCTCCAGGACGTGTTCTAGGTTTCCAAATCCCAGCTCGATAATAATCTAACGGAAGTGTACTTAATCCTTCTGCGGTTTTTAAAACCTGTTCTCTTGTTTCAGCGCTACACGGACCAGCAATAAGTGTTGAAGGTATCATTTAGTTTTTAGTAAGAACAAGTAAAAAAAGCTAATGTTCGCTTTTATTTTGCGTAATTTACAGCACGTTTTTCACGAATAACCGTCACTTTAACCTGACCAGGATAAGTCATTTCAGTTTGGATACGTTGCGAAATCGTAAATGATAATTCCTCAGAGCGTTGGTCACTTACTTTTTCAGCTTCAACTAAAACGCGTAACTCTCTACCAGCTTGAATTGCATAAGCACTTTGAACGCCATCGTATGATAAAGCTAAATTCTCTAATTCTTTGATACGTTTTATGTAAGCTTCAACGATTTCTCTACGAGCGCCAGGACGTGCTCCTGAAATAGCATCACAAACTTGAACGATAGGAGAAATTAAAGTTGTCATTTCAATCTCATCATGGTGAGCTCCAATTGCATTTAAAACATCGCCTTTTTCACCAAATTTCTCAGCAATTTTCATCCCTAAAATAGCATGTGGCAATTCTGGTTCTTCATCTGGAACTTTACCAATATCGTGTAATAAACCTGCTCTTTTTGCCAGTTTAACATTCAATCCAAGTTCAGCTGCCATAATCGCACAGAGGTTTGCTACTTCGCGGCTATGTTGTAAAAGGTTTTGACCATAAGAAGAACGATATTTCATGCGTCCAATCATACGCATCAATTCTGGGTGTAAACCATGTATACCTAAATCGATACAAGTTCTTTTACCAGTTTCTGCAATTTCTTCGTCTAATTGTCTTTTTGTTTTTGCAACAACTTCTTCAATTCTAGCTGGGTGAATACGACCATCAGAAACCAATTGATGTAAAGACAATCGAGCGATTTCTCTACGAACAGGGTCAAAACAAGAAAGAATAATAGCTTCAGGAGTATCATCTACAATGATTTCAACTCCAGTTGCAGCTTCTAATGCTCTGATATTTCTACCTTCTCTACCAATAATTCTACCTTTTACTTCGTCTGATTCAATGTTGAATACCGATACTGCATTTTCGATTGCTTGTTCTGTTGCAACACGCTGAATGGATTGAATTACAATTTTTCTAGCTTCTTTATTAGCATTTAATTTGGCTTCTTCAGTGATTTCTTTAATCGTTTGCATTGCACCTGTTCTCGCCTCGTCTTTCAATGCTTCCATCAATTGATTTTTCGCATCTTCAGCTGATAAACCACTGATTTTAGATAACTCTGCTACTTGTTTTTGTTGCATTTTATCTAACTCTTGTGTGCGAATTTCAAGCGCTGTGTGTTTGGTGTCAAATTCAGATTGAACTTTTTCGATTTCTTTTTCCTTACGACTCAGCTCTTCCATTTTCTGAGTTAATGTTTTTTCTTTAGCTTTAACACGATCTTCATTCGATTGCATTTTACGCTCGCGATCTTTAACGTTTGTTTCGTGTTCTTCCTTCAATTTAAGGTACTTTTCTTTTGCTTGAAGAATGCGTTCTTTTTTGATGTTTTCCGCCTCTAATTCAGCATCTTTAACGATTTTAAGGCTTTTGTTTTTGAGAGCAGTCTGTTGGATGAAAAACGTCGCAACGCCCCCACCAACAAATCCGATTAATAAACCAATAATAATTTCCATAATAAACAACTGTTTAATTAAAATAATAAATCTCAGTTGTTAAAGGATGCTTGAAAGATTAATTGAGCGAATCTATTTCTTTAGAAAGTACTTCCAAAGATGCTTCTATTGACGAATAATCAGCAGGTAATGTAATAGTTTCTGGTTTACTTTGTGCCACATTGCGTGAAATCAATTGTAAAGCAGACATTGCCAACAAATCCTGTGTGTCTTTTACTGCATAACTTTTACTCAACAATTCAATCGATTTGTTGATGTCATCAGCGGCTTTTAATACTTTTTCTTGCTCTGTTTCCAAAACATTCAAAGGATAAGTTCTTCCCGCGATGGTGATTTTCAATGAAACTTTACTCATTTCTATTGCTTAAGCTGTTCAATACAGTGTTCAATTTCTCTTACAAGTTCATCAATTTCCTCTTCTCGTTTACCAATAATTGGCACTTGAACCGGAACTTCAACAACTTTGTTTTGAGCCAAATGCAATGCCGAACGCAATGTCTCAACTTCTGTTTCTAACGAAAAAACTTGGTTTGTCTTTTCTAGGTTAGTAGCCCGAAGCTGTTGAATTTCGTTTTCCAAATCAGAATTAGTTTTTCGCTCGTTTAAAAGTAATCCGTGTAAGGATTTTACTTTATCGAGGATTTTATCAAGACTATTTTGAATGTTTTCGGTCATTATTTTTTGACTTTTCACAAAGTTAACATTGTTACGTTTACAAGCAATAGTTTTTGGTAGGTATTTTGCAACTTTTTGAAGATAACTTTGTATATGCGAAAGCTTCAAATTTTTATCCTATTTTTACTTTTTTCCTATTCAGTTAAAACTCAGATTGTTTTTTGTGAAAATGGTTTGCATTCACCACTTGCTATTCCCTTAGAATTAAGCGCAACTTTTGGAGACATTCGTCCCAATCATTTCCACATGGGTTTAGATTTTCGAACAAATGGGAGGGAAGGTGTTGCAATGCATGCGATAGAGGATGGTTTTATTTCAAGAATACGAATTTCTCCAAGTGGTTATGGTAAAGTTTTATACATTGATCATCCAAACGGAACCACTTCTGTTTACGCGCATTGTTCTAGTTTTTCAAAAATTGTTTATGATTATATTCTTCCAATTCAATACAAAGGTTTTTTAAATGAGCTTGACATTTCTTTAACGAATAACCAAATTCCTGTAAAAAAGGGTCAGCTGATTGCTTACTCTGGAAATAGCGGGAATTCAACTGGTCCGCATTTGCACTTTGAAATTCGAGATACCAAAACGGAGATTGCCTTGAATCCCTTGAAATTTGGTTTTTCTGTAATAGATACTTTACCACCTGTTTTAAACGCTGTTAAAGTTTATGCAATTGATGAGAATGGTTTTATGATTCCAGGAAAATCTAAATTGATTTCAATTACAAAATCTAAAAAAGGAATAATCACTCAGAATCAATTGATCGTGTTGTCTCCTGATTTCTTGCCAACGGATGCAAAATTGGCTTTTGCAGTGAGTGGTTCAGACCCCATTGGAAAAAAGGGAACATCTTTTGGATTGTATGAAAACTTGTTGTTTCAAAATAGTGACACCGTGTTTCAATCCAAAGTGAATCGAATTTCTTTTGAAGATGCACGCTATGTCAATAATCACATTGATTATCATGAATATAAATCCAGTAAGAAGAAGTTTCAAAAATTGTTTCGCACCAAGTTTAACCCCTTGGAAATTTATGAAATGGAAGAATTAGGTGCTGTTTCAATAAAAATAAAAGACACCTCAAAAATGAAAATCGTCATGAAAGATGTTAATCAAAATTCATTTGAGTATAATTTTCAAGTGCTTATCAATGCTGAAAATCCAGTTAAATCAACTTCCTTTTACAATCGATCAGATTATTTTATACCTGATTCTAGTTATTATTTTAAAGGTTCGAAAATTGAATTTGAAATTCCAAGATTTACTTTTTATGAACCTATTAAAAAGAGTGTAAATTTGGATAAAATGACACTTGGTGAAGCCTCAACACCTGTCCAAAAGGGAATAAAAGTAAGTGTAAATCCAAATCCTTTTTTCCCGATTGAAAAACAATACATCAATGTAAATTCAGCAGGAAATCATGCATTAAGTACAAAGTTGGAAAACAAGAAATTAGTGGTAGAATCTAAGTTTTTAGGAAGTTTTTCAGTTAAAATTGATACCATTTCTCCTGCTGTTTCATGTTCTAATTTTAAAGAAAGTGATACCTTAATAGTTAAAGAGAAACTAACTTGGAAAATTTCAGATGCACAAACAGGCATAAAGGAATACCATCTTTTTGTTGAAGGAAAATGGCACCCGATTGAATTTGATTTAAAAAATAATCTGTTGATTTTTAGACGAAATCCATTAATGCGCTCTGAACAAAGTCTTGAATTAATGGTAACTGATTTTTGTGGAAATACAACTTTTTGGTGTGCTACTTTATGTTTTAATGAGGGTTTTTAATATGGTGTTATTTCCCTCCGCCAGTCACGAATTCCTTCAAGTATAAGGGGGTGAAATAAGCAACATCTTCAAATTCCTTTTGATTAAATTTTTCAAAAGCGAGAGTTACTTGACCTTTTGCAGATAATTGAATGGATGAATCAAAAGTTGCATTTCGATTTCCCCATTGATTGCTCATTTTTTCGGCTCCATCTCCGAAATAAATAAATGGTTCAAAATTATCATAACTTGTCTCATCCAAAATGTCAGCAGACAAAGGTTTGATTGTATTTAAAGAAGAATCAAAAATTTCACAATAAACTTCATTTCGTCTTGCATCTAACATGGGCACCAAGGTAGAATCTGGATGTTTTTCTTTTCCAAGTAGAGCTAAAACTTTTAATGTGGAAACCGAAATTAATGGAATCGAAAGTGCAATGCATAATCCTTTTGCTGCTGACAATCCAATTCTTAGGCCTGTATATGAACCAGGACCAGATGAAAACGATACAGCAGCTAATTGATTAGGTAATAAATTGTTTTTCGCTAAAATTTCTTCAATGTAAACCGTTAAAAATTCACCGTGAATATAATTGTCAGCGTCGTTTTCAATGCAATCAATTAATTTCCCACTGTCAGATAAGGCTACTGAACACATTTTGGTGCTTGTTTCAATATGAAGTAGAAAGTGATTCATTCCTTTATTTCAAATTTAAATCCAACTCCGTGAATATTTGAAATTTTAATTGTTGGTTCAAGGCTTAGGTATTTTCTTAATTTCGTTATAAAAACATCAAAACTTCGCCCAACAAAATAATCATCTTGCCCCCAAACAGCGTTTAGAATCACTTCACGTGGCACCACTTGATTTTTGAATTTGTAGAGCACTTTTAAAATGTGCGCTTCTTTCTTGGTTAGTGTTTTTAGTTCGTCGCCATTTTTCAAGGTGTAATTTTCAACATCAAAAAGATAAATCCCCAATTGAATTAACTTTTCTTCTTCTGTTTCCACTTTAATATTTACGCGTTTCAGTAATGCTTTGATGCGTAGCTGTAACTCTTCAACACTAAAGGGTTTAGTCAAATAATCATCACCACCCGAATTGAATCCTTGCACTTTATCTTCGGTCATTGATTTTGCCGTCAGAAAAAGAATTGGAATTTCGGCGTTCATTTTACGAATATCTTTTGCAAGTGTGAAGCCGTCTTTTTTGGGCATCATCACATCTAAAATACATAAATGATAATCTTCGGAATTGAATCTTTGTAAAGCTTCAACACCGTCACAGCATAAACTAACGGTATAACCATCAGATTTTAATTGATCAGAAATAACTAATCCTAAATTAATATCATCTTCTGCCAGTAGCACTTTAATTTTCATGGATTGAGCTGTTGTTTAAAGGTTAAAACTATCAACACTTTTCAAATATCTTTAATTATTTTTTAATGGCGGATAAATTAGATGAGAAGTTTGCAGTGAATTTGTGATTTAATGTTTTATCTTATAAAACGAAACGTCTATAAACACCGAGAGCCTTGAACAATGTCCAAAGCTCCCGGCAATCAACCTAACCTACTACTGAGACAAATGTATGGATAAAACGTATATCAAATTGTTAATTGTGATTTTTTTTGATTTTTTCGAGGGGTATTCCTTTTAACTTGTTTTACAGTGTTTGCTAGGATTTGACAATTCTAAAAACTCCATAGTTTTTTTATTCTTATTATCAGCACAATAGCCTGCTAAGCAAAGGTGTTGTAATAAATACAGACATAAAATTAATTCTTTTTAAAAAAGAGATTTCAAAAAGAATCTATTTCGTTTTGAGTAGAAAGAATTATCTTTACTTTAATAAATACAAATTAATGGCATCAATTTTAATCGTTGACGACGACGAAGACATTCGCGAAATTCTAAAATATAATCTTGAAAAAGAGAATCACTCTGTTAGAGTTGTGGATGACGGTCTTAAGTGTTTAGCTGAGGTTAGCAAAGATAAACCTGATTTGATTCTATTGGATGTAATGATGCCAGGAATGGATGGAATTGAAGTTTGTGAACATTTAAAAGCTGCACCTGAAAGTAAAGATATATTAATCTGTTTTTTAACTGCACGAAGCGAAGATTACAGTCAAATTGCTGGTCTAGAATCAGGAGGTGATGATTATGTTACAAAGCCAATTAAACCTAAAGTTTTAGTAAGTAGGATTAACGCTTTACTTCGTAGAGTTGACTCTAGAAATCCGATTGAAAGTCATGCAAGTAATGAATTGAGGATTAACCGCGAAAAATACTTAATAGAAAAGGACGGAAAAGAAATTCAATTGCCAAAGAAAGAATTTGAATTGCTTGCTTTGTTGGTTTCTAAACCAAACTTTGTCTTTAAAAGAGAGGTTATACTCGAAAAAGTGTGGGGTACAGAAATTATTGTTGGAGACAGAACAATTGATGTTCATATCAGGAAACTGCGTGAAAAAATTGGCGACCACCACATTACAACCGTTAAAGGTGTTGGATATAAATTCAACGATTGATTTGGCTCGTTTTTTGTTTGAAAAAAATAAATTTTGTTTATGAAATCACAATTCTACCTTATCGTTTCATTTCTTGCTTTGAACCTATCTTTTTTTGCTCAAACAGTGGATGCCTTTGCAACAATTAAATCACAATTGCAAAGCTGGGATCCTGTTAGAGGCGAATGGTTGGCAAATTCTTTTCGTTCTATTTCAAAAGGTGAAGCAATTCCCGACAGAACTTTTCCAGAAGAGTTTACACCTTATGAACTATTGACAATGGTTCCAATGGATAGAAGAAGAGAATTATTAACAACGGTTCAAACAAATAATCGCAATCCTAATCCAACAACAGGGACAAACTGGGCACCAATTGAAATGATTTTGAATCATAGTTTTTGTGATCGTTTGACAGGAAGAAGTTACGGTGACCCACATTTAAACTCTTTTGACAAAGCAACTTATTCTTTTCAAACAGTTGGAGAATTTGTATTATCCAAATCAAGAAAAGGGCATTTTGAAGTTCAAACGCGGCAAAAACCTCAAAGCGATAATTTCTCATTAAATACTGCTGTAGCAATGAATGTTGGAGGAGACCGTTTGTGTTATTATGCAGAAGACAAACCTGATTTCAACAATGTTCCTTTTCGTTTAGAAGGTCAGCCAATTCAATTGCAAGGTAGAACCTACTTTTTACCTCACGGAGGAACTATTCGTTTAGAAGGAAGGAATTATATTGTTTCTTGGCCAACAGGTGAAACGGTAATAATGGATAGTAGAATGAGTGGTGCAATGCAATTAGCTAATATTACGGTTCAAATTTTTGCTTGCGATAGAGGCGATTTTGAAGGTTTGCTTGGAAATGCGAATGGTGATATGAATGATGATTTTAACACAAGAAATACCAATAGTTTTAGACCTGTTTATGCTTCTTTTTCAACTTTTGGTAATTCAAATCTTGCGAGAGGTTCAGAAATCGCAGAGAAAGAATACCTCGCTTTTTTAGCGAAAGATTTTGCAGAAGAGTGGCGCGTGAATGATTTAACAACTTTGTTTGATTACGGAATGGGTCGTTCTACACTTTCTTATACAGACCGTTCGTTTCCTCGTGTGCATTTAACGTTGAACGATTTAGACATGGGTCGTCAAACAAATGCACGTCGTCGTTGTGAACAAATGGGAGTTACGCCAGAAGAAATGCGCGGTTGTATTTTTGACAATGGCTTTTTAGATATCACTCCAAATCCAATTCCAACACCAACTAATCCTGTAATTGGTAGAAATCTGCATGACATTAGAAAGCCAGCATTAAACACAAATGATAGAACCTTTGGTGAAGGTGGTGTTTTAAGCTCAACTCCACGTGAGGTTAACCCAGACGGTACAATCAAAGATTTTAATCCGCAAATTAAAGAGCCAGTTCGAGGAAACGATTTTGAACCAGTTAACAAAGGTGAAAATGGTGAAGTGGACAATGGAAATAATTCAACTGTTTCACCAGAGAAGAAACCAGATAGAAGTTTTGAAACCGAATCTATTAAACCGAATTCGTCCTCACCAGTTAAAGATGAAAAACCGGCAACTAATTCTAAGCCAGTATTTTCATCTCCAGTTAATAAACCTTCATCTTCACCTTCCAAACCTGCATCGACGCCAGCAAAACCATCCGTTTCTCCTTCGAAACCATCAATTGGAGGGGTGAAACCAGGAAAAGGTTAATTTTTAATTATCTTTTTAATGATTAACTGATTTTCAGTAGTTTTAATTTGTAAAAAGTAAACTCCTGAATTTAAAAAATCGGTGCTGATAGATTTCTGTTGTTGAATGGTAGAAAACAAATTTTTACCGTTCAAATCTTTTAGTTCTAATGAAGAAATTTCTTTATCTGTTGAAATTGAAATTTCCGATTGAAAAGGATTTGGTGAAATACTAATAGAATTTGAATTTAATTCATTTAAATCAGCATTTGGACAAGACTTTCCATTTAAAAAGTCCCAAATAACTTGTGGTGAATAAATATCCATATTGATATTGCCAACACCACCTACGAAGGTTGAAATTCCCGGCCATTGGTGTCCACCATTTGCGATTTTAATTAATTCTAAACTACTGTTAGTACAATTGGAATAAGTTTCTCGTGAAACAGTTGACAAATCTAAAAGGCTAGGATTAGGCAAATCTATTGAATTTGGATTTGAACTACAACCTAAAAATTGTTGCCATTTATCCATTGTTTGTGAAACAGAAATACCAGTTGTAATACTTCCTAAATAAGGCACAACAGCATCTGTCGTTCCGTGCATGTGTAAAACAGAAGTTAAATATT
>JBILQY010000261.1:0-4198 GCA_044372955.1 Crocinitomicaceae bacterium
GTTCCAGCGCCCTGCTTAAAAACTGTGGTACCGCTTCCTGAGATGTTACCGGAGAACGTGAAATCATCAGAGCGGTTAAAAAACACAGTACCAGTCGAACCAAAAGTAATATTACCTGCCACGGAACCGCTTGTTCCACCATTTCCGATTGAAACACCACCATTTGTAATAGATGTTCCTCCTGTATATGTATTAGTACCAGTAAGTGTAATCGTACCAGTGAGTGGTTTACTAAGTGCCACAGTTCCGCTTCCGTTTTGTATCACTCCACTGAAAGTAGATGAAGAATTACCTCCACCATGTGTTATCGTAACAGCACCGGCCACACTACTTGTAATTGTTCCTCCGCCAGCAAATAAGAAAACGCTTTGACTGCGACCATTCATGTCAAAAGTAGCACCAGTAGAAATGGTAAGGGCACTTGCAGTTGGGATGCGGTTGTTAGCACCACTTATTTGTAAGGTTCCTGCATTGATAACTGTTGCACCTGTATATGAATTCGCTCCTAAAAGGGTAAAGGTTCCAGAGCCCTCTTTGGTTAATCGAGCTCCTGTTCCACTAAAAACACCTGAATAGGTAGTACTACTTCCATTGCTTCCTACAGTAACCAATGGCGTTCCAGAACTTGTGCCAATATTCCCTGCTCCAGCCAATGAACCAGCTGTTAGATTAAAACCTGCAAGCGCAATTGTCCCGGTTAGCGTTAGATTACCAGAAGTAATGTCCACACCTGCGGTTAGTGTAACCGTATGTCCTGCAGCAATCGTGACATTATCTCCAGCAACAGGTACAACGCCACCAACCCAAGTTGCGGTGTTGCTCCAGTTTCCGTTTGTGGCGGAAGTGATAGTTGTTTGAGAAAAAGATAAGGTAGTAAGTGTTAAAAATAAAAAAACAAGAAAATTGTTTTTTAAGAAATTGAGTAGGTTCATAAAATGTTAAATGAAATTTTCTAGGTTTATGTCAAATTGAAGATTGAGAAAACAGAGTTTTGTTGGGTTGAGAAATAAATGAATTTTGTTGGTTTAGTGACGTATTTTGGTAATTACAAAAAGGCGCACTTGCTGAAATTGAGGGTTGTTTTACAAAAATTGAAACAACTG
The DNA here is from genome assembly GCA_044372955.1 of Crocinitomicaceae bacterium. Classification (GTDB taxonomy): domain Bacteria; phylum Bacteroidota; class Bacteroidia; order Flavobacteriales_D; family Crocinitomicaceae; genus UBA952. The sequence goes on from JBILQY010000261.1 coordinate 1,104, forward strand.
TAACTGTTTGTTGAAAAGGGGTTCTAACCAAATTAGATAGATTTACATCTTGAATTCTTTCCGAATAATTCGATGTGGAAGAGATAGAAGTAACTTTAACTCCAACCGAAATTTGTGAATTAACATATCCCAAACTATTTAGTAAAAGAACTGAAAAAACAACGTAAATAATAAATCTCATAAAATTTCAAACTAAAATCAATTTTGTCTAACTTTTTAAAAATTATTTGAACAAATTTTTCAGCTTGCAAATTTAAAATGGTATTAAGTATTAATTAAATGACAAAAGTCGACAATATGAGTGTTTTTTATTGTAAATCAAATCATTTCAGAATAAAAAGTAATTTTTGCTGAAAACCTTTTGAAATTTGACATATCAAAAATGCCAAAGAACTGCACTAATTGTTCAGTCAATTGCGCGACGAGTTCAATCAAACCTTTGTTATCGTAACACACAATGAAGAACTTGCTCAAATGGCTGATAGAAGTTTGGTGATGCGAGATGGGAAGTTTATATATAAGATTTTTGATGCTTGATGCTTGATTTTTGATTGGGTTTTTCACCCGAAGGAAATCATAGTAAATCTTTTCTCGAAGCGATATGTGAATTTTTAATGGTGAATTCAGTAGCGGCGGATAATGGTGAATTTTAGGCTATTGGATATAGCATTGAAAACAATGTGAATATTACAACTAATTCCAAAAATTCAAAAAGCTAAAATCCCTTTCATAAGCTGAATTTTGTAGAATGAAAAACAAGATTCATTTTTCTTTCAATAACAACACAAAAACTATAATCAGTTTCTTAATTTGTTTATTAGTTTTTAAACTTAGTTTTTGTCAATCTCCCAATTTAGGCGCTTGTCGAACATTCGCAATTTTTTCTGCGGTTGGAGCTATTGATAACACTGGAACCACTAGTATTTATGGAGATGTTGGAACAAATGACGGTGCTTTTAACGGATTCCCTCCCGGAATTATTTATGGTGACACACATATCGCCGACTCGGTAAGCGCACAAGCTGCAATTGATGTTGACCTAATTTATACCTATTTCAATGCTTTAAGTTGTGGTTCAACACTTACCACCACTTTAGGAAACAATCAACTTTTAAGTCCAGACACGTATTGCATAGGTGCTGCTTCTTCGCTTAATGACACCTTGATTTTGGACGGAGAAAACAACAACGATGCACTCTTTATCTTTAAAATCAATGGCGCCTTTTCTATTGCGAGCCATGCTGTAATTATTTTAATAAACCATGCACAAGCAAAAAATATCTTTTGGCAAGTAAATGGACTTTTTACCTTGGGTGATTACTCAAAATTCAAAGGAACCGTTGTCACTGATGGGGCAAATAGTCTGTTATCTAATTCTGAAATTGAAGGTCGAATTTTATCGCGTGCAGGTGCAATTTCGCTAGCAAGTAATGCCGTCGTAATGAACTTTAATGATTCACCTTTACCCATTGAATTGTTAACTTTTAAGGCTGAATGTTTAAATAATAAAGCTTTGCTAAAATGGCAAACAGCCTCCGAATCAAACAACGATTATTTTACTTTAGAAAAAAGTTTTGACGATCAAAAATGGACTTTTATAGCTAAAATAAATGGTGCAGGAAATTCAACTTCACTTCAAAATTATTCCTTTCTTATAAATACAAAAGAATCCAACCAACTCACCTATTTCAGATTGAAACAAACTGATTTTGATGGACATTACTCCTACTCTTCCAAAATCATGCTCGAAAATTGCGTCAAAAGTCCACTAACCTTTGAACTATATCCTAATCCTTCCAACGTTACCCTTTATTTTAGCTATTCGGGAGACTTAACGGAATTTGTTTCTCTGAAAATAGTTAACGCAATCGGCGAAGATTTTAAAAAAAATGTATATCCGCTTGTTTCCCCAAACTAGTAAGAAAAGAACTCATACTTGATTTAACTACCTTGCTACTAACGCGGTCATGCTTTAAATAATATAACAACTAATAAGATTCCTCACCATGTTCGGAATGACTTTTTGATTGGGAAATCAGGCGAAAATGCTTCGCATTTTCGCAAATCCCCCTCGATGCAAGTCTTTCCGAACAGAGTGAGACCGCTAAGCAGCTCCGAAGGAAAATCTTTTGAAAAACAGTAAGTATCGGCGGTGTATTCAATTCGCCGCGGCGAATTTAAAGTTGTCATTTTAGATAATTATAGTGAAATCAAAGCAACACTGAAGGAAAATCTCAAAAAAAGGTTTAGTTAACTACCATTTCATTAGGGAAAGAAACGGATAAGCATTTTAAAAAATTTACTTCTTTTCAGTCTGAAATAAATTTAAGGACTTACCCAGCAGGAACTTACTTTTTTCAAATTCAATTCAAAGATAGAACCGCGGTTGAAAAAATTATAGTACTTATCTAACCTTAAAAACGCTTTGCAAAGCCTATAAATGCGGTTAGGAATGAAGTTAACTTCTTATCAAAATCAGCGTTTAAAACTTCTCCAGAAGCGCTTAATTGCGACTCAACATCACCAACAGTTAGCATTTGAGGTTGAGGGTATGCTTGAATCGCTAAAATTGTCTGCTGTAAACTCATGGCAGCCCTAATTCCACCCAAAGCACCTGATGAAACAGAAGCAACTGCAATTGGTTTACCTGCAAACTCTGGTCGTCCGAAAGTATCTATGAAGTTTTTCAAAGAGGATGAAATTCCACCATTGTACTCTGGCGTAACGAAAATCATTCCTGTTGCAGCTAATAAATCTTTTGACACTTTTACAAATTCCTCAGGCTGTTCGTTTAAAAATTGCAAACGTTCTTCAAAAATAGGTAAACCCAACTCTTTCAAATCTATAATCGAAGTATCAATTCCTTGCGCTAATAATTTATCATTCAATGCAATAGCTACACTGTGGCTAGCTCTTCCAATTCGTGTACTTCCTGAAATTATATTTATCTTCATTTTTGTTTTTGTTCAAAGGTAAAGAATTTAACTCCTCTGAATAAAAATTACTACAATTCAAAGAAGCAAATTAATTAAGAATTTCTTTACCTTTATCTTGCCATTTAATTATTCGCAACAACTATTCTGAGGTGAAAAAAA
>JBILQY010000263.1:0-4180 GCA_044372955.1 Crocinitomicaceae bacterium
CACGTTTGAGGTGGCTATTACGTTTCACCGCAAGTCCATTCTCAATTATGAACCATTTCACGTTTAGTCCTTCCTTTGTTTGTGAGACCTCGGATTTATTCATCCGCTCGTTGCTCAAAGTACTATGACCTCTGCTGACTTCTTGGCACATAGAAAACGAATCTATTCCAAGACCTCCCCTGGTAAGAGCAATTTCCTCCGTTCAATTACTGGCACATCTACAACTAAAAGAACATCATCCTTGATGTCTCAACGTTCGATTGTTGAGTTCGGACGTCATGTTGCTGTGGACACTCATCCTCTTTTAGTTGCCTCTTATGTACTTTCTGTTCGTCAGTACCGAACTTTGCAGTCTCCTCCCTGCTCTAACGTTTGGTCTTCAAAAGCGGTGCTTTTTCTCCTTCATTGCATGGGTCACTCCAAACCAAGACATTTTTTCATGCGAAAAAAGTACGACTTGCTACACTTCGGGTCGTTACTCCCGTGCGACAGGACTTTAACCTGTTGGAAAATATATTTGAACACACACTTTGATTTACCCAATAAAATTTGCACTTTTGAATTTTTATTAGAGCTACACAAAGAGTGTGCTCCTGCTCATGCAGGGCACACACAGCACCTACCCAAAAGGCGGGGTTTTGTGCTACGCGGATAGTTTGGTGCAGAATTATAGATTTGTGCACCGCACAGACGGAAGTGCTAGAAGGCCCGCCCAGAGTGTAGCTGCCAACCGTTATTCCTCTTAAAGCCTTAAATAGCAGCGACATACACCAGTGATCTCAAACGTCCTCCAACTATACAAAATGAGTGTGAAAAATGAGGGCGAGAAAGTCGGAATTATAGCGGAAAGCAGGCAAAGGCGCCATATTTAAATCATTCTATTCAAGTAGCACCAATTCAATTACTTTTTTTACATTCTATTTTTTTCATAAATTTTGAATTTTCTATGTAACGATTTTGGAAAAAAACAAAACAATATTACTTTCTAATCAAATAAATGATTAAATAATTGTCTTGTTCGGAATTATTTTTTAGTTTAGTATAGAAGAAAAAAATACTGAAACTAAAAAATCGAATCTATAAAAGTATAAGAGAGAACGATTTCAGTCTTTAATATGTCAAATAAATACTTTAAAAAAAACTATGAAGAACGAGATTATTCTATACCAACAAGGCAAACTTGCTGAACATATCGAAGTGAAGTTGGATGAAGAAAATGAAACCGTTTGGCTCAATCAATATCAATTGGCTGAATTGTTTCAAACAGATAGAACCTCAATTATTAAACATTTACAAAATATCTATTCCTCTGGAGAATTAGACGAAAATGCAACTTGTGCAAAAATTGCACAAGTTCGAAAAGAAGGAAATAGAAAGATAACAAGAGAAGTCCTACATTACAATCTTGATGCAATTCTTTCTGTAGGATACAAAGTCAATTCTAAACAAGGTACCCAATTTCGAATTTGGGCAAACCGAATTCTAAAAGAGCACCTTCTAAAAGGGTATACAATCAACAACCGAATGAATCGATTGGAGGACAATTTTGAGGACTTAAAAAGCAAGGTCAATCAAATTGATCTACAAATCAATACGCAACTTATCCCAACACAAGGCATTTTTTTCGACGGACAAATCTTCGATGCTTATGCGTTTTTCTCCAACATCATAAAAAAAGCGAAAAAAGAAATTATCCTCATTGACAATTACGTAGATGAAAGCACATTGTCACATTTGTCGAAAAAAGAAAACAAGGTGAAGGTTATCTTATATTCAAAATCCATCAACCGGCAATTAACCCTTGACATAAAAAAAGCCAATGAGCAATATGGAGGTTTTGAAATTCAATCATTTACAAAAAGTCATGATCGTTTTTTAATCATCGACGAAGAGATAGTCTATCACATCGGAGCTTCATTGAAAGATTTAGGAAAAAAATGGTTTGCTTTTACAAAAATGAAAAAAGATTCAGTTGATAGTATAATAAATGCAATTGGAAAATAAATTCAGAAATAACTATGACCAGTATTTTTCACGATTACTTCATTCCTGAAAGTGAAAAATTCGGTTCTGCTGTTTAAATTAACAAAAAAATTGATGTAATAGCTTTACAGGCTCAAATGTGGATGTATGAGGAATCTAAAAAAAGTTGGATTTGATTATGAACAATTGAATAACTTGTAGAATTAAATCTTAAACTATTTTAAAAAAAATATGACTCAGTTAAAAGATAGCATAGCTGCGAAAAGTGGTTCAATGGCTTATATTCATTACTTTTAATCTTTTATCCAATTTATGACCTTTGAATTAAAAATTGACGAAAACGATTACCTCACTTATCAACTTTTTGTTGCATCAAAATCGGAATCTGTTAAAAAGAAAAGAAGTCGCAACAAAATCATCATGCCAATTTTGTATCTCGTGCTTGGTGCTACTGGTTTTTACCAAAACAATCTCTTGATGGGGATTTTGTTTTGTGTTTTCGCCGTGCTTTGGTTTTTCATTTACCCGCTTTGGGAACGAAATAATTACATCCGACATTACAAGAATTTCATCAAAGAAAATTTAAAAGATGGTTTTGGGAAAAGTGCTTTTTTAGAAATCAGTAATGAACACATTTTTGTGAAAGATGAATTCAGTGAAGCAAAAATCAGCACCAGTGAAATTGAAGAAATCTACGAAATTCCAACAACGATTTTTATTCGAATGAAAGCGGGTAAAACCTTTATTTTACCGAAAGACAAAATAGCTGAAATTAAGAGCTTAAAATCTGTTTTGACTGAACTATCAAACTTCTTGAAAATCAATTATATTAGTGATGAGAATTGGAAGTGGAAATAGTGAATTAATAAGTTTTAATCGAAAAATTGGCAAGATTAAATATATAGTTAATTTATAATCAGTTAATTAAACTCAAATAAAAAGTAACGATTTTAAATTCTTTTTTTGATTAACTGCCTAACAAAAGTGAATTTCTTTTCTATTATTCCTTCAAATTTGTTTATTTTGAGTAAACTTGAATATCCTTAAATCAAAAAAATGAATAAAATTATTTTAAGTCTTTCAATAATTGGATTGTTAATTGCTTGTGCAGCACCGAAAAATACTCCAACAACGAATGAAACAGCCGTTATTTTAAGTGACCTCGAAAAAGGACAAAAACTTTATCCAGGCTACACCCAAGCAAATTTCGATGATGGTAAAAACCTATACGATTCGAAATGTTCAGCTTGTCATGCCGCTAAAGCCGTGAAATCGAAATCGCCCAACGAATGGAAAGAAATTGTTCCAAATATGAGTGCACTTTCAAACAAAAAAGGTAAAGCTATTTCTGCGGATGAAGAATTGTTAATCACAAAATATTTAGTTGCTGTTAGTTCGAAATAGAAGGTGAAGGTTTAATTTTATAAGAATCATCAAAAAAACTTTCGTCCGATATTGTACTTTCCTTCAAAGTTATTGACAATTAAAAACTTACTAATTTGATTGAGAATCTTGTTTTGGCTTCACAATTGTTGTCATTGGGACAAACAACAACCGTTTTGGCACCTCCTTCTTTTCAGGTTTCACAGGTGATAATTGTGTTTGAAGGTAAATTTTAGGTTCTTCAAAATTCTTTAAGAAGTTCTTTATTGGTACTTGCTTTGGCTCTTCTTTTTGTTGATTTGAATCTATATCTGTTTCGACTAATAAAACATAGCCATCTATATCTAAATAAGTAAAGTCGATAATCGGGAATTTTACATGAAAGTCGGGAAACATAACTCCACCTAAAACATAAGGTTGTTCAATCATTCTAAAATCTACGAAAGGATAAATGGAATCGCTAAAACTTGAAACGGTTACTGAATCAATTTTTATTGAATCTTCCAATTGAGCGATTTGTGGTTTTAAAGTGTCCTGCACCATTTCTTCTGTTTGAACTATGGTTGATTCCTGCGCAAAAACTAAATTAACACTCAAAAATTCAGGACCAAAACAAACTAAAAAAACAAGCAGAAACTTTTGCCAAAAAGGTAAATTCCAGCTTACGTTTTCCAAACTATCTTCGAAGTAAATCGTTGAAAGCTGCGTTGAAAAAGCACGAGCACAAAGCGCTTGATAATTGTTTTTCTTGAAAACAGCGATTATTTCATTTTTTGAAAGTGTCGTAAAATCAATGACCTCTTTCGTACAAACT
>JBILQY010000382.1:0-3112 GCA_044372955.1 Crocinitomicaceae bacterium
GTTTCTATTTGTAACCTTTTTGGTGGATGAAGCTGCTGTTTTAGATGCTTGGCAATGGATGTATGATAAAGCGACTGCTGATGGTAAACGCTTGGTAATCAACATGAGTTGGGGTTTATATCATTTTGGAACTTTAGATGGAACTTCTACTTTGAGCCAAGCAATTAGTGCTTTCTCCGATTTAGGAGTTGTATTTGTAAACTCTGGAGGCAACAATGGAAATGTCAATTTTCACATTAAAAAGACTTTTGCAAACAATTTATTAAAGTCAAAAGTTGATTTTTATTCCTATTCGGCAAACGTAAATATGTGGGGACAAAGTATCCATGCTTGGGGAGAAGTTGGTCAAAGTTTTGAAAGTGGAATCATCGTTACAAACAACTCAAATGCAGTTTTGGTGGAAAGTCCATTTTATAACACAAACACCACCACATCTTATATTGATACATTTTTAGTAACTGGAACGGATACAATTTGGTACAACATTACTGCTGATGCTGTTCATCCATTGAATCAACGTCCACAAATGCGTTTACGTGTCAAAAACACAGATACAGGATTGAAAGTTCTGTTAAAATCGCAAGCAAGCACTGGAACTGTTCATTATTGGAATGTCACAGAACTTTCTAACGATGTTGGTAATTGGGGAATGCCATTTGCAACCGCAGGCGCTGGAACAACAGCAGGAGACAATTTGAATGGAATCAGTGAGCCATCTTGTTCGGATGATGTAATCAGTGTTGCCGCTTATGCACCACAATATGCAACATCAGGTGGAAATTTAGCAGGTGGAGCAATCGCATCCTTTTCAAGTATCGGACCACGTTATGATGGCGTAATGAAGCCCGATATTGCTGCACCTGGTGTTTCAATTACTTCGTCTATTTCTTCATTTACAAATAGTTCTTATTCCTCAGTTGCTTCCGTTCCTTTTAATAATAGAACCTACCATTTTGCTAAATTTTCTGGAACCTCAATGGCTTCACCAATGGTTGCTGGAGTTGTAGCTTTAATTTTAGATGCAAATCCTTATTTGATGCCACAACAAGTTAAAGACATCATAATGCAAACAGCTCGCGAAGATAATTTTACACAAGTTATTCCTGCAGAAGGAAGTCCAAAATGGGGAGCAGGAAAAATCAATGCTTATGCTGCCGTTCAATTGGCTTTGATTACTGTTGGAACCAATGAAATTAAACAAGAAAAAAAGATTGAAATTTACCCAAATCCAACAAGTTCAGAATTGAATTTTAAAGGTGATTTTATTCCAACTTCCATTGAATTAATTGATTTGAATGGACGTGTTTTGAAAAAAGAAATTCAAAATGAAAAAGTTACTATTTCAGATTTAAAAGTTGGAACTTATTTCGTGCGTTTTTTAATGAACGGTAAAGTTTACCAAGAAAAAATTACTAAGTTCTAATGACCACAATTCGTTCATTATCACTAGCCGAAATGAGTCATGTTCAGGCCTTGGCTCATAAAATTTGGCCTATTGCTTATAAGGAAATTCTAAGTCAAGAGCAGTTGGATTACATGTTGAATTGGATGTATTCCATTGAATCTTTAACTCAACAAATCGAAGAAGGACATCACTATTTTGGAATCTTTGATGCAACTGAAATGGTAGGTTTTTTAGATGTGCAACCGAATCATCCAAAAGAAAAAGCCTTAAAGCTCAATAAAATTTATGTTTTGCCCTCTTGCCACGGAAAAGGTTTTGGCTTTCAACTAATGCAATTTGCAATAGATTTTGCTAAAAAGAAGGAACAAAACAAAATAAGTTTACAAGTTAATCGCTTCAACAAAGCAAAAGATTTCTATTCAAAAATTGGTTTTACAATCAAAGAAGAAAAGGATTTTGACATTGAACTTGAATTATAAAAGATGCTTATCCGTTTCTTTCCCTAATGAAATGTTAATTGTAAACTAACACTCTTTTGGAGGTTTTCTCTTGAAGTTGCTTTGATTTCACTCTAATTATCTAAAATGACAACTTTAAATTCGCCGCCGATACTTACTGTTTTTCAAAAGATTCCTCACTCCGTTCGGAAAGACTTGCATCGAGGGGAATTTGCGAAAATGCTTCGCATTTTCGCCTGATTTCCCACCCAAAAAGTCATTCCGAACATGGTGAGGAATCTTATTAGTTGTTATTTTATTCAAAGCATGACCGCGTTAGAAGCAAGGTAGTTAAATCAGGTATGAGTTCTTTTCTAACTAGTTTGGGGAAACATGCGGATATATTTTATAAAATCATCAAAGATCTTAAGCAATAGCTTTGTATATTTTACCATCTAAAAAATTGAATTAAACAAAAAAGTCGACTCCAAATGAAGCCGACTTTTTTAAGTCATAGATTTTAATTTTACTCTTTAATAAACTGTTTCACAACTGCTTTATCTCCATTGTAAATTCCTAAATAGTAAGTTCCAGCAGCAAGTTTTCTGTTCATTTCAATTGTTTTACTAACTTTTCCGTTGATAGCTTCAACTTTAAAAACTGAAACTTCTTGTCCATTAACGTTGAACAATTTACAATTGACTTCTGAACCATCAACTCCAGTAACTTCCAATTCAAAAACGCCATTATTTGGATTTGGGTAAAGTTTAACAACATTGAATGACGCATTGATCTCGTTCAAACCAATTGTTGATTCAACAACTACTGATGTTGTAGAAACACATCCATTGTTATCTTTCACATAAACGGTGTAAGTACCAGGTGCTAAATTTGAAAACAATGAACCTGAAAAATAACTTGTTCCATTAAGGCTGTAAGTATATGGATTTAAACCTCCTGAAGCTGAAGCTGTAATAGTTCCATTTGTTCCTGTTGATGGTGTTGAAACAGCATTAGCAACAACCAATGTAGGCTCTGTAATTGAAGTATTAAAAGTGTTTGTACATCCATTTACATCTTTAACAGTTAATGTATAAGAACCTGCTCCTAAATTGTTGATTGTACTTAATGAAAAGAAGTTATTTCCATCTAAGCTATAAGTGTAAGGTGTTACCCCTCCATTTCCTGCAGCTGTTATAACTCCATTCGCCGCTCCATTACAAGTAATCATTGTTGGAATCGCATTTAAAGTCAAAGCGGTCGGTTGAGT
>JBILQY010000404.1:0-2890 GCA_044372955.1 Crocinitomicaceae bacterium
CAAATACAGTGTAAGTTCCAGCTGCTAAACCTGTGAAAGAAGTTGTCGAACCGTAACTAGTTCCATCAATTGAATAAGTGTAAGAACTATTTCCTCCTGTAGCACTTACAGAAATTGCAGCAGATTGATTCCCATTACATAAAATAGAAGCTGTTTGAGTAGGCGTTACAGCTATAACAACATCTGCTAATAAATTAATTGTACCAGTTCCAGTACAACCAATATTGTCGGTAACCGTGTAAGTATAATCACCAGCAGCTAATCCAGTGAAAGTTCCATTCGATTGCGGTGTTCCAGCGTCTAAAGCATAAGTAAAAGGTGCTGTTCCTCCATTTGCAGTTAAAGTGATTGAACCTTCAGAACCGTTACAAGTTGGTTGCGAATTGATAGATGAACTTGCAGATAAACCTGAACCTGAACTCACAACAACAGCTAACGATTTTGTATCATTACAAGCATTATCGTCAGGAGAAGTACCATTGACAGTTGTTGTGTTTACAGTTACTGTATTTGAACCATTAACTAAACCTGTAACAGTAACAAACACTGTATCTGTAGCTCCAACTGCTGTTAATTGATTAGAAGTGTAGTTTACATTTGTCAAAGCACCCGTTCCAACTTGCCATTGAATGGTACCAGAAGTAATTGCATTTGTACCACGATTTTCTACAATCACACCTAATTGTGTGGAAGCTCCACAAACATTTCCTGAAATAACTTGAAATATTCCAGAGATAGTAGCGTCTTTGGCGTCAGGATTAAATTTAATCGCCGAAACATTCGTTTTAGTACCTGAAGCATTATTTGCTCCTTGCTGATAAACACCAGCGTAATAAAAAGTTTCTCCATCAAAATCATCAATTGCCATGTGGTGATAATCTCCCCAACGTGTATCGCCATTTGAAGTTTTTGAATTAGCGCCAGCGATAATTGTTGTTTCAGCCATGGTCATCGTTCCAAGTGGATCACATGGTTTTCTACCAGTCATTTTTATAGAAGGAAAATCTCCAGTTGCATTACTTGACGTTGAATAAGCCATTAAAATATTTCCGTATTTATCCATATTTATTGCGGGCATCCAACGACTTGTTCCTGTTCCAGGTGCATAAGTTCCTTCTTGGTATTTTGTCCAAGTTGGTGTTATTACCCCTGAATTTCTTCTCAATTCAATCCAGCGAACACCTGCTCTATCCGCACCATCAACATCCGTTGAAAGACACAATACCATAGATTGGTGAGTGTCAAAAACACGCATTGGAGCTTTGTACATAACTGTTTCTCTCAAAGGATCTAATGTGTTATTTGTACCAGGTTGTTTAATACATGCAAAACTTGTCAAGCCACATAATTTTGAGTCAATTTCTGCGATGGAAATATCTTGGACTTTGGTAGTTGTTGCTGTATTATTTGTCCAGTTAATGTCCATTTCCCACAGTTCAATCCAGTCATTTGTTCCACTATCCGGAGTACCATTTGAATGCGATTCATCGTCACGGTGGCGTACAAAAAGTGGTTTCATACCTGCTGGTGCTGGGTTGTCTCCCTCTAAATCAACTGGTGTAATTGACTGAAAACCAAAACCGTTTAAAGAATAACCAATTGCTCTCTTAATAAATGGAGATGTTGTACCAGCTAATAAAGCACTTAATTTCATTGCATAAACTGTTGGAGGTCCACCTTCGTTTGTTGATACTAAGAAAGCATCAGAAGAAGTTGAAAAACCATATTTTGGATAATCTGGGAAATTCGTACACGTAAATGCATAACGATAATAAGCACCTTGCGGATTGCTTGTCTGCGAAACGTACACTAAAAGTCTATTACCTGAACTTGAAAATTCAGTCAGAAACCAACGACGAGCAGGTTTGTAATACAAAATAATTGGATCACCAGCACCTGTAATAGTTGTTCCAGTTACAAGATTACGCATGGTGTATGAAGCGCTTCCAACGGTTGCACCAGTTGATCGGTTGAAAATACGATAAACTGCGCCACCAGAAGAGTTTGTTCCTGAAATTGCTACTGTACTATCCGCATCAACTGAAGGATCGGGAGGAGAAATCCCAACACCTAAACCTGGTTTTGACCATAAAATAGATGCTGTTAATGTTTTTTGTTGATTACCTACTTCATGTTGTTGCCATACCCAATCCGGATTGTGCGTCTGGCTGTTGTCCACTTCAATTAATTCCCTTCCTTTAAAGTTAGGTTTAATCACTTGATTTTTTGGATTGTCCATACCTTTAGGCGTTGGCACCAATTCAGCTGTTGTTGGAGAAAAATAACCCATAAACTGCGATTCTTGCCCAAACAAACTGGAACTTGCAGCTACGATTATTAATGTAAATATTCTTTTCATAGTGAGTATTTAATAGTTTTGCGATTAAATTTAGCCATTTATTAGAAATTAACAACTGATATCGATAACATATTTAAGTTTTACTTGTTTACAATAACAATCATTAGAATCAAAGAATACCATGAAAATTTTAATTTCTCCAGCGAAAAGCATCAATGAAAACGCCTTTAAATCAATTGATTCAACTATTCCTGTTTTTCAAAAAGAAGCCCAAAAAATTGTTAAAAACTTAAAAAAATTGAGCGTTGAAGAAATTCGCGATTTAATGTCAATTTCTGAAGATTTAGCTGTGCTCAATTACAATCGATACAAGAACTGGAAAAAATCAGATTCAGAAAATGAGTCTTTAATTCAAGTTGGATTGGCTTTTTCTGGTGAAGTATACAAGGGATTAGATTTAGCAAGCTTGAATGAAGATGAACTACATTATGCCTCCAAAAATTTACGCATCCTTTCCGGTATGTATGGACTGCTAAAACCATTGGACTTAATTTATCCTTACCGACTCGAAATGGGTACAAACTTCTCCCC
>JBILQY010000341.1:0-3458 GCA_044372955.1 Crocinitomicaceae bacterium
ACAATTGTGAATCTTGCATCTCATGAATATTTTAAAGCACTTGATACGAGTCAGTTAAAACATCGAATTATCACTCCTGTTTTTAAAGAGTTTAAAAATGGCAATTACTCAATAGTGATGATGTATGCCAAACATGCTCGGGGTGCAATGGCTAGGTATTTAATTCAAAATCAATTGACTAACATCGAAGAATTGAAATTATATTCCATAGATGGCTATTCCTTTGATGCCAACCAATCCACAGATGACGAGTGGGTTTTTGTGAGGTAGGTTTTAATTAAAAATTTAGAATGAAGAATGTAGAATTTAGAATTAGAACTGAAATTCTGGATTTTGAGCTAAGATATCCCAAGTATGATCAGCCAATAATTTTACGGTTGCTATGAATTCAAATTGTTGCTTTGTTCTACCCCATTGATCTGGACCTACTAGCGAAAGTACAAAGGCTTTATTTTCGCGTTGATAAAGGTGATAGGTATGATTGATAAATGGTTCAAAACGCATTTCGGCTTGATAAATGAACTCCGAAACTTGCTTTCTTGCATTTAATTTTTTTGCCTGTTCAGCCAACAATTGCATCTGTTCATAAATCTGATTTAATTGCATATCAGTCTGATGATCCATTGCCTCCAAAGCACGACCTTTCAATTTCCCTTGGTCTTCAGGTTTGATTAAAGCACTGCCTGCATGGTGTGCATATTCCAAACTGTGTGGATTTTCCGTGATTTTGTCTGGGTCAATTGGATTGATAAATTCTTTGTTTTCCACTTAAAATAAATTTGCGAGTTTTTTTCCTACTTCTGAACCGATTGCTACACCCATTCCACCCATACGAACACCAAAAGCTATTCGATTGTTCACTTTTTTTATAATTGGTGACTTTTCTTGTCCAACTCCCATGATTCCAGACCAAGAGTAATCGATTTCAAAAGCTGTTGAAGGAAGAATATTTTTTTGCAACAATCCAAGTATTGAATCTTGAATTTGTTCTGTTATTCCAAAGTTTTCGGTTGTTTCTCCAGCGAAATTCAAATTTCTTCCACCACCAATTAAAACGCGATTTTCGATTGTTCTGAAATAATAATAACCTGCATCAAAATGAAAAGTGCCTTCAAATTTTAAATCCGAAATTGGTTTAGTAATCATAACTTGTGCCCTTGCTGGCTGTAAATCAGCTTGTAGAAACTTTTTAGCAAAACCATTGGTGCAAACAACTAAATTACTCGATTTTAATTCACCAAAATTAGTTTTCAAAAATACTTCTTGATGGGCTTCTAAATAAGATTCCAACTCAATTCCAAAAAGTGTTTGAATTCCCATTGAAACTGTTTTTTTGTAAAGTTCACTAATCAATTTTCCTGTATCGATGCTTCCTTCCAAACGGTTTTTAAATGCTGTTTGAAAACCCTTAAAACCACAATTAACCATAGTCGATTTATCTTCAGAAAAAACAAATGATTCTCCGATCAGACTACTTGTTTTATCATTTAGATAAGAAATGAAATCTTGAGAAATTGAATCTTGATTTTCAGCAATTAAATCCCAAGAAGCGCAAGGTTGATAATTTATTTTTTCTTGCTCAACCAAAGAAAACAAGGTTTGTAACCCTTGATAACGCAACAAAAATGTTTCCCAAACTTCAGATTCTTTGTTTTTCTGTAAATCATCAAACAATTCTGTTGGACTTCCAAAACAAGCAAAACCAGCATTTTTTGTGCTAGCTCCTGAGGGTAAATACCCTCGTTCAAGAAGTGTAATTTTCGCTTTTGGATATCGTAATTTCAGAAATATTGCTGTGCTCATCCCAACGATTCCAGCACCAATTATGGCAAAATCAATACCTTTCAGATATTCTTCTCGCTCCCAAAAACTTAATTCATTAAAAAAAAGCATTTTAATATTCGTGTTTTTTCACCAATTTTGTAAAACTGCAACAAATGTAGAACAAAACGTTATACTGACTATTGCACTTTTTACCAATAAAAATTCTATGCGTACTAAAATACTTTTTTTATTCTTTCTAAGCTCTTTTTCAAGTTTAGTTAGTTTCTCACAAGCAACAAGTGTTACGATTTCTCTTGATGGTTACATTACTAATTTTGTAACAGATGCACGTATTTTCGGAGTTACAATTTACATGATGCAAAACGAAAGAACTTTGTCAAAATCAGTTACTGATACGTATGGAAACTATTCTATTTCAGGAAAAGTAAACATTTTGGAACCAATTGACTTGATAATTTCTAAACCTGGTTACGTTTCAAAAAAAGTACTTTTTGATATCGCTACCCTAAAAATCAACAAAAACAGAGCGGATGCTACCACCTTAGAGTTGGTTGAAGAGTTGGTTATCGAATTATTTGAGTTGCGTCAAGGAGTTGATTTAAACTTTGCAAAGCTTGGATATGCTGAAAAATTTACGTGGGACCAGCCATCTTTTATCGTAAAACCCGATACTAAAACGAAAGATGAAATTGAGAAAAAAGTTTTAGATGCTTATGAAAAAGCGGATGTAAACAATGCTTCGAAAAAATTCATGGTTAAAGCCGAACAAGCAAATAACAAAAAAGATTACGAAAGAGCTGTTGCTTATTATGATTCTGCTTTAGTGGTAGCACCAAAAGATTCGATGATTATTAAAAATCGTGCAGCAGCAAATGTTGCTCTTCAGGCACAAAAAGCAGAAGAACCGAAGCTTACATCAAAGAACAAAGCCAAAAAATCGCTATTGAAAAACAAAAAGAAGCAGAAAATATCAAAAACAAAGCAAGTTACGACAAAACCATTCTTGAAGCAAATAACTTTGTAGCAGCTAAAAAATACAATGAGGCAATTACAGCTTACACAAAAGCGTTAAGTTTTCAACCCAATCAAAAAGGATTTATTGATGCCGAAATCGCTAAGTTAAAAGGAAGTCAGTCAGATGCTTCTTTGGAGGAAATGATTAAAAAAGATTTAAAAACAGCAAGTGAATTGTTGAGTAAATTAAAACTAGACGAAGCTATAAAAACCTATCAAGCAACAGAACAAACTATCACACGTTTTTCAAGTCAAGCATTAATCGATAAATATTCCAAAGAATTAAAAGACGGAATTCAAAACGTTCAAGCGAAAAAAGATACAGAAGACCAATTGTACAAAGCACAATTAGCAAAAGCGCAAGAGAATTTTGATAAAGGGAGAAGTTTTTACAGTGTCGCGAAAAACATTCTAAACTCCGACCCGATGAAAAGTAAAATTAATGAGCCTGAAGTGCTTGAGCTAAAAGATAAAATAAATCGAATGGAGGCTTATTACCTCGAAAAAGATAAAGCTTATAAATCAGTAGTAGCCAAAAAAAATGAGGATGCTTTAACAAACTTGAATGTTGTCTTGAAGAACTATGTTATTGTCAAAAATATAGCTCCGAGTAAAGAAAAAAATCAACTGCAAAAAAGTATTGATTCATTAAGTGCGTT
>JBILQY010000264.1:0-4166 GCA_044372955.1 Crocinitomicaceae bacterium
ATGGAAATACGATTGAAGAATTGAGCTCAGCAATAAATGAAACAACGGAAGGAATAGAAAGTACTTTAGATTCTTCAGGACATCTACATTACTGGTATGACACTTACTTTTTACAATCGACATACTACATGAAAAACATAAATAAGAACGATAAAATTCTTCGTCGTGTGTTTTCGGTGAAAAAAAATAAGACTTTAAACTGAATTCTTTTTAAAAACTGAATACCAGACAGTTAAATAATTTTCATTGAGCTTTTCTATTCTATTTATTTGAATTCCTTTTTTAGCAGATATAGAAAGTCAATTAATTGGGTCTTCTGAAGAAGTGAAAAATAATCCAGTCCCGATAGCTGTAAGAACTAGATGTGTTAAATGATTAAGTTGTCATTACAAAAGTGCAAATCAATTTAACAAATCCATTCATTCCGAACGGAAAAAATCCTTCAACTGCTTTTCAGTATAGTGATGAGTTTCTTTATGAATAAAAGCACGCATTCACTTCCAAATTCTTCAAGGCTTCAGCTCTAAAAATTTATGCAACGGAACTAACTCAACCACACCCAGTTCATTTGTAAATACATCTGCTTGGTTGACCGTTACGATAACTGCTTTTTTCAAATCAAAAAGTTTCATTGCTTCATACGCACCTTTTAATTCGCGCTCTTGCGTTTCAAAATTGAAATCAAAACAAACTTGATAAAGTGCTTTGACTTGTTCTTTTTCAAAAACTATAAAATCGCATTCGTGCTTTTCCTGAAAATAATAGATTTGAGAATAGGAACGACGCAAATGCAAGAACACTAAATTCTCTAATCTTCGTCCATTTTCCTCCGTAAAAACGATGGAAAGATTGGTAAACAAACCCAAATCGATTGTGTAAACCTTCTTCGGATTGCGCACTTGTGCCTTCAAAGAATAGCTAAACATTGGAACGCTAGCAACTAAATAGGCATTTTCCAAATGAGAGATATATTCCAACAAAGTGCTCACAGACTTAAACTGAAACAGCGCTGAAAGCTTATTAGCAGAATACGTTTTTCCGATATTCGAAAGCAAATAGATTGCCAATTTCCGCAAGGTTTGCACGTCACGAACACCGTATCTTACTGCTATATCGCGATACAAGATATCATCCCAAAGATGGTGCAAAACCAAAGGATTATTTGTTTTTAAATATTCAGGAAAACCACCAACTTGCATGTATTTCAATGCACTTTCTGTGTTACTTTCTAATTTAGAGAAAGTCAAAAACTCATTGTATGAAAACGGAAATAATTCAGAAGATAAATGACGACCTGTCAATTTAGTTCCTAATTCTTTGCTTAATAAATTTGCGTTTGAACCAGTTACAACAACTTGAAATCCTTCGTCTAATTTCTGGCGCACGTACCATTCCCAATTAGAAAGCATTTGTATTTCGTCAAAGAATAAATGGGTGAATTTATCGCGTTCTATGATTGCATCCAAGCGACGAAAATCATCTAATTCAAATCCCGCAAGACGTGGGTCTTCAAAGTTTATGAATAAAGAGACATCTTTGTTTTGCGCGATTAGTTGATACATCAAGGTGCTTTTCCCACAGCGACGTATTCCAGTTATGATATTCACAAAATTTTCTGTAAGTGTATAATTATGAACATCTTCACGCTCTGTTCCCAAAACGCGACGTTGCAAGCTTTTCTTTTGAAATGCTATTACTTCCTCTATTTGAAATTGACTAACCATAACTTTTATTTGACACAAAGCTATGATTTTATTCGATAATATCAAACATATTTATTCGATAATAAAAAATATTTTTATTTGATACTAAACTATAACTTTATTCGATAGTAAACTATAACTTTATTTGATTTAATGCTATATCTTTTATAAAAATTGAATCCTTGTTAAAAGCTTGCTTCTACTTCAGTTGTTTAAATTCTTTGGCTGTCAATAGAGATTTCATCTGTGAAATTGCCACTTGATTGAGTTGTAAAATACGTTCTTCAGAAGTAAAATTTTGTTGAATCAAAAGCGCATTGATACTTTCCATATTACTCAAAACTACCAACTGTTCTAATGAAGCTTGATCACGAATATTACCTTCCAATGTTGGATTTTGATTTTTCCATTCTTGGGCAGTCATCCCAAAAAGTGCAACGTTCAATAAATCTGCTTCGTTTGCGTAAATGATTTTGGCTTGCTCTTTTGTCAAAGAGCTTGGTATTAAGTTTTCTTTGATGGCGTCTGTGTGAATACGGTAATTTATTTTGGAAATCGTTCGTTGAACTGACCATTGGAGATTCTGCTGGTTATTTTCATGGATTTTCAAGCGTTTAATCTCAGTTATAAGATAAAGTTTGAATTCTGTAGAAACCCAAGAAGCAAATTCTAAAGCTATTTCAGAATAAAGTGAAAGCATTACTCCCTGACTCATTTAATAAGGAGTCGAATTCGACCCCTTTAAACAATGGGTTATTCAATTTTTCCCATAAACCCAAAAATTCAATTGTAGATTTTGAACGCATCCAATTTTTCACCACATCTTTTGGTTCAATTGGATTTTTCTTACGGGCAATATCCGTAAGTGAAACATAATTTTCTTCTTTTTCTTGTTTAAAATTGATTTTCAAACCATTTACTTCAATTTCCTTTTTCATAACATACTTCTTTTGATACAATAGATAATACTTCAAACTTCACCTAAAAACTTAACTCCTTTCGCTGTTAAAAGTGATTTCATCTGTGAAATTGCCACTTGATTGAGTTGTAAAATGCGTTCTTCAGAAGTAAAATTTTGTTGAATCAAAAGCGCATTGATACTTTCCATATTACTCAAAACTACCAACTGTTCTAATGAAGCTTGATCGCGGATATTACCTTCTATAGTTGGATTTTGATTTTTCCATTCTTGGGCTGTCATCCCAAAAAGTGCAACGTTCAATAAATCTGCTTCGTTGGCGTAAATGATTTTGGCTTGCGCTTTTGTTAAGAAGTTTGGTATTAGATTTTCTTTGATAGCGTTTGTGTGAATACGGTAATTTATTTTGGAAATCGTTCGTTGAACTGACCATTGAAGGTTTTGTTGGTTGGATTCTGCTTCTTTGAGGCGTTGAAATTCTTTTATCATATACAACTTGAATTCAATTGAAATCCAACTAGCAAACTCAAAAGCAATATCCTTGTGCGCAAAAGTTCCACCATATCTACCAGCCGTTGAAATAATACCAATTGCATTCGTTTTTTCAATCCATCTCTTTGGAGTAAGAACAAAACTATTTAAACCAGCATCATTTCTAAACCCGTCGAATTCGACGGAATTAAAATTTGGGTTATAAATTTTCTCCCAAAAACCAAGAAGTTCAATGGTAAATCTATTTCTCAACCAGTTTTTGATTACATCATCACTGTGTTTACTGTTTTTAAACTTTGCGATGTCTGTTAAGGACAAATAATCTTGATTGTTCTTTTTTTGGATAACAATATTAATCCCTAATGTTTCGATTTCCTTTTTCATATTTTAATTTTACAATTAAATATACGAAATATTAATCAAAATAAAGATTATTTTTTAATCAAAAATATTAAGGTATGTTTTATTGATTTAAGTTTCATGCGAAAACCAAAGAAAATCTAATCGATAAATAGGCTTGTTCTTTATTTACCGCTTAATCGGAAAACACAAGAAATATTTCTCAACTGGCTGAGCCAACGCTGAAATGTTCAAATTATCTGAAGCTTTGGTCAAATCCATAATTTCACCATTTTTCATCAGCATATTGATATTTTGCTTGTCTTGATTGTACGCTTTATTAGTTAGCACATCTGAGTAAACGAAATAATCCACCTCATCTCCTTGCAAATCAAACAACGAGCGAGCAAATTCTTTTTCCATCTCAATGCGCGCTTCCGTAAATGGTTCTTTTGAAATTTCAATTTTGAATAAATTTCTGTTCACGATTGACTGAGCCAAAATCGCTAGAATTTTATCCGAATCATTTTGCCATTCTTTGATTGCGCCTAAAATATCGTAATCGTCTAATTGTGCAAACTGATCCAAAACAGCTGGGTTTTCTTCAAAATCTTTTTGGGTAATGTCGTTTTCAAGGAAAAATTTCAACGCTGAACTTGCAAATACACTATGACCACTTTTCGTTAATTGTTTTGCTCGTCGCACAGCATGTA
>JBILQY010000307.1:0-3740 GCA_044372955.1 Crocinitomicaceae bacterium
CACAAGTTATTAACCTGAGTTAAATTGTAAAATTGGCACTCAGATTGAGTTAAAAGCATGAAAATCAAGGCGTTTTCTTGAAGGTTTAACTTCGTTGCTGCTTACGCGGTAGCGGGCTAAATCCAGAGAAAATAACGAAGAGTTGCATGTATTTAATCGAAGCAAAAATTATTCCGCTGATGAACAACGATTTACTTCTTAAAACTTTATCAATGTATCCCGATACATTTTCAAAATTATTAATCGTAACTCATTTTTTATAAGCGGTCTGAGCCCAATTTTAATAATCGAACCCCTATTAATTCGTTCAATTTCATTAGGCCGAAATAAAAAAAGAGGCATCATTTTTAAAAAATGCGCCTCTTTTTAAAAAAATAAATGGTATAGGATTTAATCTTCGTTGTTTCTGCTCAACGCATAAATAACTAAACCAAATCCAATTTTGTTTATTGCATCTGCAATGTTATAAACGATATCCATTGCATGCAAGGCAGCTTTTGTATCGGCTACAAGATGCCATCCGAATAATCCACCTGGAGTTCCTAAAATATAACCCAATGGATAAATAGCCCATCCAACGAGTACAAACCATGCTAAAATTCGCGTAGCTTTAGAAACTTGTTTCCCAGCAGTTTGTGCTAATTTAGCAACCTCACCAAACCAGATAATGTAAACAATATAAAAATAAGCTACACCTGAAAGAACTCCCCAGAAAACACTTCCATTTCTATCTAGAACCTCACCAATGTAGCCAGTCAATAACATAATTAAAGACGCAGCTATTAACTTCCATAACAAACCAATTTTAGCTCCTGCTTTTTTGGTAATTAAATAGAATTCCACACACATCAACGGCACGGTTAAAATCCAATCCACATAACGGAAAAAAGTTGGTGAATCTCCTGTCTCTAAATTATAGCCTCGCATGTAATAGTAATGCACTGCTGCAATGAAGGTTATTAATCCGGATACCAACACTGAAGTCCTCCATTTTTGAGAAGTATTATTTAACTCAAAAAAGAAGAATACAGATGCTGCCATCATAGCCATCGTTCCAATGAAGAACGTAAATGCAACATAATTGTCGCTTGCAATTTTCAAATGTTCCATAAAATAAAATTTAATAACTCCTACTCTTTTGGCTTTTCGGAATCCGCCTTAATTTATTGATTAACAATCATTCATCTTTTTTTGTTTTCGTATAAATATATATGTTAAACAAAATAATTTTGTGTAATTAATTTTTTCTTGAACAGCACATAAAAATATGTTTTGATAGAAATACTTTAGTAACAGACATGGTGTCGAGAAGCATTCGTTTTACAATTATTATTAACAAGGCGTTCAATTCATAGAACAATGAATGATTAGCAAGTTGAGTGGGTTAATTTGTTACGGATTTTCAATGCTAAAGGACTTTTCTGCATCGAAACACAAGCTCAATTGGATTATGGACCTGTTTCGTTTTAGAGGATTAATTTAGGCTTAGTAAACATTGGCATTAAAGAAAATGGCTTAATTCACAAGTCAAATCTGGCTGATACGTACGTGGATGATCCAGCTAAATTCAATGCATTGCATCAAAACATAGAAGTTAATGTTTTGGAAGTGGATTTAGCTCGGAAAAGAGTGGGCTTGAAGAAGGTGTATACCATTCCTTGCAACGAATAAGTTTGTTATTCGCCTTAAAATATGCAACGAATAATTTTGGTTTGCGACGAATAAGTTGTATATTCGTCTTAAAATATGCAACGAATGTCATTTTCCATCTATCAAAAAAGCAACTGGCCCAATTTTGTCTGGAATAATGACGAGTTGTTACCCGCTTTGAGTGAAGCGCGAAACCTACAGGGAAGGTTGTTTGGAAAAATGGAATCGCTGGGTTTTAATTTAAGAGACGAGGCGCTCTTGGATACCATGACACTTGATGTATTAAAAACATCCGAAATCGAAGGCGAATTTTTAAATGTTGATCAAGTACGATCTTCAATTGCAAGGAAATTAGGAATGGAAATTGCAGGTTCGGTTAACTCAGATCGAAACGTTGACGAAATCGTGGAAATGATGTTGGATGCCACTCAGAATTGCTTTGAGTCGCTAACTGCCGAACGATTATTTAATTGGCATTCTGCTCTTTTCCCAAGTGGTCGCAGTGGTATGTATAAAATTACCGTTGCTGATTGGCGAAAAGATTCAACCGGTCCAATGCAAGTGGTTTCGGGAGCGATGGGTAAAGAAAAAATACATTTTCAAGCGCCTGACTCTATTTTTGTTGAAAAAGAAATGCATCAGTTTTTGGATTGGTTTAATGATAACAACCTAAAAACTGATTTAGTAATAAAAGCAGCAATCGCTCACTTGTGGTTTGTAACCGTTCACCCCTTTGATGACGGTAATGGACGAATGGCTCGTGCCTTGACGGATATGTTACTTGCACAATCGGACAAGAGCAATCAACGTTTTTATAGTATGTCGGCACAAATCAGAATAGACCGAAAAGAATATTACGAAATGTTGGAGAAGACTCAAAAAGGAGATTTGGATGTTACGGAATGGGTAGTTTGGTTTTTGAACTGCTTGATAAAAGCATTGAAATCAACGGATGTAATTCTAGCAAGAATAATAAAAAAGGCCAAATTTTGGACAGAAAATACTGAAACGCCGCTAAACGAACGACAAAAAAAGCTGCTTAACAAATTGTTGGATGGTTTTGATGGAAAACTAACTTCATCCAAGTGGTCAAAAATTGCTAAATGTTCCAAGGATTCTGCAATCCGAGATATAAATGATTTGATCGAAAAAAATATCTTACAAAAAGAAGCTGCAGGAGGTCGAAGTACCAATTATGAATTGAAAGTGGATTAATTAAGTATTCGGGATAGAACCTGAACCTTATTCAGTTGATTTTGTTTGTATAATATGTATCAACTCAAACGAACACAATTCATCAAATCAGACATTCAGACGTGCTGGGATTTTTTTTCCTCTCCGAAAAATTTAAAATTGATTACGCCTCCATACATGGGATTTGAGGTAAAAGTGGATTTACCTGAAAAAATGTATGAAGGTTTGATGATCGAATATACTGTTAAACCATTAATGGGAATTCCAATGTCTTGGATTACGGAAATAAAAACGGTAAAAGAAAACGAATTCTTTGTGGATGAGCAACGTAAAGGTCCTTACACAATTTGGCATCACGAACATCACTTTAAACAAGTCGAAGGTGGGATTGAGATGACCGACATAGTTTCGTATGTAATTCCTCTTGGTATTTTTGGTAAAATTGCACATCCAATTATTGTTCGAAAGAAATTAGAAGAGATTTTTGCTTATCGTTTTCAAAAAGTGGAGGAGATTTTTAATTCATGAATTCAAATTATTTGAATCGTAACTTTTTCTAAAACAACTAGTTTAAGAGCAACAGCCAAATTAACTGTTTAAATCAAATAAAGGAAAACGCAGTTAAAATTTTCAGATGTTCTAAATGAAAAAAAGACTTTGCAAAATCTGGGAGAAATAATTTCCAAGAAAGTGAGCAAATTACCTAAGTTTTTTAATCTTCCCTTTTGATCCAGATTTTCTTTTGTTGTACAAATGCATTGTCTTAAAGTAAACTTCAATAGCACCAATACTGTTTGTAGCTTGACTCAAATAACTGATGTTTGTATCAAATGCCAAGCCAATTCGAACTCCTTTGAGTTTAAAGCCTACCGTAGTACAAATTGCATCTTTGTGTC
>JBILQY010000265.1:0-4162 GCA_044372955.1 Crocinitomicaceae bacterium
GCACCAGAGAACACCCACGGATGATTTCTCAAAATGGATTGTTCTTTTCCTTTACGTATTTGAACGCTTTTATAATTCATAGATGCAAAGGTAATTTATAATTGCGAACGATTCCCAGACTACTTATTAATTGCGAATTGCAAACGGAATAATTGCGAACGAGGTACATACTGTTTATTAATTGCGAACGAGATAATTGCGAACGATTCCCAGACTGCTTATTAATTGCGAATTGCAAACGGAATAATTGCGAACGATTCCCAGACTGTTTATTAATTGCGAACGAGATAATTGCGAATTGCGAACGAGGTACATACTGCTTAAGAATTGCGAACGAGATAATTGCGAACGATTCCTAGATTGTTTATTAATTGTGAATGGAATTTGATAAAGTTTAATGTGAATTAACTTTTTGATTAGATATGGATTGGTAGAAAATTGAAAAGATTAAGGAATAAGATTGTTTTTTTTTTTACTTTATATCAACCCCAATCCTAAACACAAACTAATAACCATTAACAAAATCGCAACTGTCATCTGTACAAATTTCAATGTTACTTTTTTTAATAATTTATTTCCTAGAAAAGCACCTAGAAACGCTGCTAATGTTGCG
The DNA here is from genome assembly GCA_044372955.1 of Crocinitomicaceae bacterium. GTDB lineage: Bacteria > Bacteroidota > Bacteroidia > Flavobacteriales_D > Crocinitomicaceae > UBA952. Next base: position 614 of record JBILQY010000265.1, read on the forward strand.
GTAATTATCAAATAAATATTCTCACTTAAATCAGAAAAGTTGATATTGCTGGCATAAACAGAAAGGCGAGTGAAGTCTACAAAGCAGGAAATTACAACTGTTGTTGCGACAAATACTTCCTTGCTTAATCCAACTTTAATTAAAAACGCACTTCTCAAAGCACCTTGATTTCCAGAGAGTCCTCCGAAGAAACCACTTAATACTCCACCAAGTGAAATGTGTTTTTTTCCAAATTGAAAGCGGTTTAAAAACGGGATTAAATCCAAAAGTGCAAAAAACATAAAAAGTAATGCCATTGTGAATTTGAGAATCGAAACTTCCATCGTTTTCCCAAAAGCTGAGTAAGAATAAAGTACTTGTGTTGTTGGAATTTGAACTAAAACCCAAGCGCCAATAAAGGAAGCAATTATAGCCGGAATTCCGAATTTGAGTAAAATTTCTTTGTTGGCATTTTTTCCTACCAAAAATAATTTGAAAACGTTATTCAAAAAATGCACAATTCCTGTAAGACCAATTGCTAATTCTATTGGGAAGAATAGCATAAAAGCAGGAGTCAAAATTGTTCCTAATCCAAAACCAGAGAAAAAAGTGAGAATTGAAACCAAAAAAGCAATAAGCGAAATGATTATAATTTCCATTTAATTTGTTTTGGGATTTGTGTTCAAAAATAGTTCAAAAACATAGGTTATTAACTATAAAGTGATAAGGTCAAAACAAGAATTTCTTTGTGGTAATCCAAATCTTCACCTTTCATTCTCGACTTTTCATTTTACATCTTAAATTCTCACTTTTCACTTTTAGTTCTTCACTTTTCACTTTTCACTTTTCAAATCCTTATCTTTGCCACTTTAAAATTATTTTATATGGAAATCCCAAAGACGTACGAGCCTGGAGCAGCGGAAGAAAAATGGTATAAATACTGGATGGAAAAGAATTATTTTCATTCAACACCTGACAGCAGAGAAGCTTATACAATCGTCATTCCTCCACCAAATGTGACAGGAGTCTTGCACATGGGACACATGTTAAATAATACGATTCAAGACGTTTTGGTTCGTCGTGCGAGAATGTTGGGTAAAAACGCGTGTTGGGTTCCTGGAACGGACCACGCATCGATTGCTACAGAAGCAAAAGTTGTACAGAAATTGAAAGCGGAAGGCATCAAAAAAACAGATTTGACACGCGATGAATTTTTGAAACATGCGTTCGAATGGAAAGACAAACACGGCGGAATCATCTTAGAACAATTAAAAAAATTAGGTGCTTCTTGTGATTGGGAACGCACGCATTTCACGATGGACGCTGAATATTCAGAGTCGGTTTTGGATGTGTTTGTAGACTTATTTAAAAAAGGAAAAATCTACCGTGGAGTGAGAATGGTAAACTGGGATCCAGAAGCTTTGACTGCTGTTTCTGACGAAGAAGTTCTATACAAAGAAGTAAATTCTCGCTTGTTTTATGTGCGTTACAAAGTTGCTGGTTCGGATGATGAATGGTTAACAATTGCAACAACGCGTCCTGAAACAATTTTGGGTGATACTGCGATCTGTGTGAATCCTAACGATGCACGCTACAAACATTTACACGGTAAAAAAGCCTTGGTTCCTTTAATCAATCGCGAGATTCAAATCATTGCAGATGAATACGTTGATATGGAATTTGGAACAGGTTGTTTAAAAGTTACACCAGCTCACGATATCAACGATTATGAATTGGGAATTAAATTCAATTTGGAAACAATCGACGTTTTCAATGAGAATGGAACTTTGAATAAAAACGGCTTGCATTACGAAGGAAAAGATCGTTTTGAAGTGCGTAAATTGATTGAAAAAGAATTAGACGAAAAAGGTTATTTGGTAAAAACCGAAGACCACATCAATAAAGTTGGTTTTTCAGAAAGAACGAACGCAGTGATTGAACCGAAATTATCTTTGCAATGGTTTGTGTCGATGAAAGAATTGGCGCAACCGGCTTTGGACAATGTAATGAATGGAAACATTCAATTTCATCCGGACAAGTTCAAAAACACGTACCGTCACTGGATGGAGAACGTGAAAGATTGGTGTATTTCGCGTCAATTGTGGTGGGGACACCGTATTCCAGCTTGGTATTTCGGAAACGGAACTAACGATTATGTAGTTGCAAAAACAGCTGAAGAAGCATTGGTTTTAGCAACTGAACGCGCAGGAAAAACAATTGAATTAGCTGATTTGCGTCAAGACGAAGACGTTTTGGATACGTGGTTCTCAAGTTGGTTGTGGCCGATTTCGGTTTTCAACGGATTGACACGACCTGGAAACGAAGAAATAAAATACTATTATCCAACCAATGATTTAGTTACAGCGCCTGAAATTATGTTTTTCTGGGTGGCAAGAATGATCATTGCTGGGAATGAATACTTAGGTGATATTCCGTTCAAAAATGTATATTACACAGGAATTGTACGTGATAAATTAGGACGTAAAATGTCGAAATCGTTGGGGAATTCTCCAGATCCGATTGAATTGATTGAAAAATACGGTGCCGATGGCGTTCGTGTTGGAATTTTGATTTCTTCTCCTGCTGGAAATGACTTACCTTTTGACAGTTCTCAATGCGAGCAAGGACGTAACTTTACAAATAAAATTTGGAATGCGTTCCGTTTGGTTTCCTCTTGGGAAGTGCGCGATATTGAGCAACCAAAATCTTCTGTTGTGGCGATTGAATGGTTCGAAAATCGTTTCCAAAAAGTATTGGTTGAAATCAATGACTTGTTTGATAAATTCAGAATTTCTGAGGCCTTGATGGCAATTTACAAATTGGTTTGGGACGATTTCTGTTCGTGGTATTTAGAAATGGTAAAACCAGGATATGAGCAACCAATTGACGCAAAAACATTGGAAGCAACCAAATCATTCTTTGAGAATTTATTGAAAGTGTTGCATCCGTTTACACCATTTGTTGCAGAAGAATTATGGCACGCATTGCGCGAAAGAGCTGAAGGTGATGACATCATTATTGCTGCTTGGCCAAGCGTAAAATCGTTTGATGCTCAAAATTTAAAACAATTTGATTTAGCTTCAGAAGTGATTACAAACATCCGTAACATTCGCAAAAGTAACAACATCGCAACGAAAGTAAAATTGGAATTGTTTATTCGCAAAACACAAACGATTGAAACAGGTTTTGATTCGATTATTGTGAAAATGGGGAATCTTTCAGTTTTGGAATACGTTCAAGACAAAGTGGCCAATGCGAATTCGTTTATTGTTGCTGGAAATGAGTACTTCATTCCGTTTGGTGATACGATTGATGTGGAAGCTGAAAAAGCAAAAATCTCAGAAGAATTGACCTACACTAAAGGTTTCTTGAAAAGTGTTCAATCGAAATTAAGCAACGAACGATTTGTAGCAGGCGCACCAGAAGCTGTTATCACAAACGAGCGCAAGAAAGAAGCGGATGCTTTGGCTAAGATTGCTTTGTTGGAGGAGAAAATGGCTTCGCTGAATTAAGAATGCAGAATTTCATGTCTAAATTTGAATTATGGTAATATTTAGGTTGTGTTTTCCT
>JBILQY010000266.1:0-4127 GCA_044372955.1 Crocinitomicaceae bacterium
AACCAACTAGAAGAATGTTGGATATTAAGTCACCAAAAACCACAATTGATTTTCAAACACAGTACACGTTGTTCAATTTCTACGATGGCTTTGTCGCGCTTTGAAGGTAGTGGGATTTTAGAAAGCGATGCGGTTGATTCGTATTATTTGGATTTAATTCAATTCAGAAATATCTCCAATGCAATTGAGTCAAAAAGTGGTGTTATTCATCAATCGCCGCAAGTAATTGTAATTGATAAAGGTGAAGTTCTTCTGTCTGAAACCCACGGAATGATTAATGGACGATCTATTCTTCAAGAAATTAAAACATTGAAAAAATGAAAAAGTATTTCATCTATATCGTTATAATTGGTCTGATTGTCGCTTTTGTTTTGCCGTATGTCATGCCAAATTCAACAAGTTCTGAGACACCACCATTTAGCTTTAGTTTCTCTGAAAATTTAGCTGTTCCCCACGGTCAAACCTTACCAATTCCTTTTGAAGTAAGTGAAGAAGTTAAAAAAATAGAGCTTTCCATTAATGGCAAAAAATTAAATTCTTGGACAGCACCTAAAGGAAAGATTACGTACACTTTGGATACGAAGGATTTCCAAGTTGGCGCTTTTGGAATTGAAATAGTGGCTTTTAGAAAGGATGGAACTTCTTTTTCCGACCAACGATTGATTCGCATTCTTTCTGACGTTACTCCCGAAAAATGGGCTATTGAAATCGTTTCTTCCCTTCCACATTTGGAAACGAGCTTCACGCAAGGTTTGGAATTCAACGAAGGAAAACTATTTGAAGGTACTGGCGACCCGAACCAAGCTGGCGAAACAGTAATTGCAGAAATTGATTTGAAAACAGGAGCTATTTTACGAAAAATGGGCTTAGATGCTTCTCATTTTGGCGAAGGAATAACGATTTTAGGAGATGAACTTTATCAATTAACTTGGAAAAATCAAAAATGCCTCGTTTACAACAAAAGTGATTTTACCTCCATCAAAGAGTTTACATATACGGGTGAAGGCTGGGGTTTGTGCAACGATGGAAAAAGTTTAATCATGTCTGATGGTTCGGAGCGAATTTATTTCAGAAGTCCAAAAACGTTTGACGTTGAGCGAACAATTGAAGTTTATACCGACCAAGGACCAATTGCTCGTTTAAATGAATTAGAATACGTGGACGGTTTGATTTATGCCAATATTTGGACTTCCAACAATGTCGCTGTAATTGACCCTGCAACTGGAAAAGTAATTGCAACGATTGACGCTACGCAGTTGGTTCAGGAGGGTAAAGGAAATGGAGAAGTTTTAAATGGAATCGCTTATAATTCAGTTACAAAAAAATTATATATGACTGGAAAATTTTGGTCGAAAATGTTTGAGGTGAAGGTGAATAAAAATGTGGTTTCTTAAAAATACAATCCCCTAGCCCCCAATTTGTTTCCTTGGATTATTAATGCTGGAAAAGGAATTTTGAGGTAATTCAGCTGGCTAAAAACGGTTTTTAGAAAGTGGTTTTTAACTGGAATTCGCGAGAAATCAATATCCATTGAAAGTAAAAATTCCCTTTTGGATTGATAGTTTAAGTAAGTTTCTTCACCACCAACAATTTTTTGGTCAGCGCTGTAGCCCAAACTAAAACACAACCATTTTGGAAATTTATTATCGCCCATTGTGCCTGGTGAGAAGCTTAACCAATAGGTTTGTCCGTTGTAATCTTTCAGTAATTGTTCTGCAAACGTACTTCCAAGAACTTCAGGACGTAAGGCAGCATATTCTGTTGGTTGAAAGGAGAATTTTGGAACAATTATTTGCTGTTTAAACAAGCGTTCTTGTCCCCAAAACAAAGCTGAGCCACTGACATTTGCCACCATATCGTAAGCCGAAAAACCCCATTCGTCAGAAAATCCGTCTAGCACTTCGAGAAAAGTAAGATAACTCAAGCCAACACCAACGCCCACCCATTCCGCATTTTTTGGTTTCATTCCTCCCCATCGATAGAGTTGTGAAATGTTTTTCGAGATTTGATACGTCGTAAATGTATGACCTGCTTTATCCATTTGCAACCAATTCCCACCATCGTTAAAGAAATGAAAACCGGTCCACGGATTGTTGTACCAAACTTGCTGTAATCCAATCAAACTTCCAGAATAACCCACACCAATAATCGAAGAACTGGTAATAATTCGCGCTTTATTCAAACTATCTGCTGGTTTCCAAAAGGAAGATTGCGCCATTAAATAGCTGGGAAACAAAAAGATAATAAGTAGCTTCAATAAAAAATTCACAACTCGAAATTAAGGAAATAAATTAAAGATTGAGATTTCACAGCTGAAGGTTGGTTGTAAATTTATAGGTTGCCAGAAGTGACTTTTAGGTAAATTAGATTTATTTTTCACGTTAAAAGTTATTACAAGTTGAGGCTTATTTCTAAATTCTTGAATTAAAAATAAGTATTTACAGCAAATTCAAATTGGTCGATAAAGATTTTTTTGAAATTGGAAATATTGTTTTTTTCGTAAAATATAAGCATCGCTTTCTTATACTCAATAGCGTCCACAGTTCTAAATGAAATCGGACAATAAGCGTGATTCAATAAAATAGCATTACTTACAATTCTTGCCGTTCTTTTATTTCCATCTTCAAATGGCTGTATGTAGGAAATCAATACCAATAATAAAAGTGCTTTTTCAAATATATTTTCCTTCATATTTACTAATGCACACATTCCCGAAAGCGCTTCAGCTATCTGGAATTCGTTGTCAAGGGGTCTGTAATTTGTCCCGGAAATACCAACTCTCCTTTTTCTTATATTCTTCCCAACTCCAAGTTCTTTCATAAGGATGCTATGAATATCTTCTATAGAAGAAACTTTTAATGGGACTAGGTATTCCGGATTTTCGACGATGAAGTCAATAGCTTCTTTATGATTTAAGAGCATTACAGCTTCTTCTTTTGTCTTACCAGATGCTGTTTCTTTTTCTTTTAATAGTCTTTCCGTTTCCAATAGCGAATAGGTATTTCCTTCAATTTGAGACGACTTCCAGCTTAAATCTATTGCTAATCTTTCTAATTCTTTTTTGTATTCAACTTCTGATAATTCTGAACTATTTTTTTTAAAATTTACCTGCAATAAGCTTAGGTGCTCTAATTCTTGATTTGTGAATAAATTAGTTGCTCTTAGTGTTTCGGAGATAAGTTGAAAATTGAAACTGTCTCTTATATCTCTTTCATCTATTTCTTTTTCAAAGTACGCTCCAATATCGATTGGAAATAAGATTTCAAAGTTTTGAGAAATTGAATATTTTGTCGATTTTCCATGACCAATTTTAACCAATAAATTTCTGTCAATCAACTTTATAAGTATTCGCTTAACGGTTGCGTAACTTACAGATTTTGAAATACCTTCATAGATTTCTTTAGAAGAAAGTTCTTTATTCTTCCTTACATAATCAATAATTTCAATTTCGTTTTTATCAGTCATTCAATAGCATTTAAGCTCAAAGTTATACTAATTGTGGCTCAAATTACTCATTTATTGAGCTTAAAATGAACTTTTATTTGAGCTACAATATTAAACAACCGCGATTTTTTTTATTTTAGAATTCCAAATCAGTACCGTAATTCTTTTACTTGTCAAAATATAGATTGAACTAAAACTCCAAACGAGGTAATTATTTGCTAAGTTGGCGCTTACTATAAAAATCTTTGTCAGCAATATAAATTGTCTTTTCAACTAACGCATAAACGGTACCTTCCGCATCTTCAAATTGCGTTTGTAAGACAAAATTTCCTTTTTGTTCCTTTTCAATTGTTTCCCTGATTTCTTGCAAAATTTCCTCACTAATCAAAAAGCGCGCATATACCGTTTTTTTAATTGGTTTTATGAATTTCACTGTTGCATCTTTGTCCCAAACGACGTAGTTTTTTCCTAAGATACAGATCAATTGAACCATGTAAGTCGGATCTAGGGCTGCGTAAATACTTCCACCAAAAACAGACCCAACATAATTTCGTGTTTTCCAGCTATAGCGCAATTTAATGTGAACTTCTTTCCAATTGTCTGAAATGTAGCACACCCGACCACCCGAACGCCTGTAGGAAGGAAATAGATTAAACACCGTTTTCCGAATAATCGCTTTTGCT
>JBILQY010000039.1:0-11953 GCA_044372955.1 Crocinitomicaceae bacterium
TTCAAATCCCTTATGTGAATCCAAAACAATTGGAATTGTTTGATAAGCTTTATTTTGACATTTGTCGATTAGGAGAATTTAATAAAAGTTTTCGAATTGCTGAACCACATTTAAGAAATGCAGACATAATTAATATTGATTTTCAATCTATTAAAGCTTCGGAAGTGCTTGGGCAAAACTCAATTCCTAATGGTTTTTATGCTGAACAAATTTGTCAAATAGCAAAGTATTCAGGTGTTTCAGACAAATCGACTTCTTTTGGTGTTTTCAATTACACCGACATAAACCCAGTTTCAGATAGGCTGCTAGCACAAATAATTTGGTATTTCTTGGATGGAGTTTCTGACCGTAAAGGTGATTTTCCAATAGGTACAAAATCAGATTATCTTAAATTTCAAGTGGTGCTAGAAGAGTCAAGTCATGTGTTGGTTTTTTATAAAAGTAATAAATCTGAGCGTTGGTGGATGGAAGTCCCTTATCCTCCTTCAAATGGAAAAAAATACGAAAGACACCATATCGTTCCCTGCGATTGGGAAGACTATGATAATGCTATGAAAAATGAAATTCCAGATTTGTGGTGGAAAACCTACTATAAACTGAGTTAAACAGCTCCCAACTTTTTTCTGTTAATATTTCTATATTTAATAAATATTACCTATTTTAGCCACCTAATTTAGGAGGATATTTCGTATTGATTCCTGATGCAAACCATTAAATAAACCATATGCTATTGAAAAACAGTTTTTTAAGCTTCTTTGTAGCGCTTTTCTATTTTGGGATTAATGCTCAACAAGACAAGTTACTTACGCATTTTATTTATGATAAAATGACTATTAATCCCGGTAAGACTGGTATTGATTTATATAATGGTATTTGTGGTACTTCGATTTATAGGAATCAATGGGATAAAGTAAACGGTGCTCCAAATTCAGCTGTATTAAATGTTGAAGCAAATCTTACAAAGTTTTTCCCTGGTGGAGTTGGCGTTGCATTTTATCATGATGCAATTGGTTTTTCTAGACAAAATAACCTATTATTAAATTATTCTTATCCTATCCAAATAGGTCGTGCTGGTGTTTTAGGTGTTGGTGTTGGTTTAGGTATTATTAATTACGGTATGGATCCTGATTGGGTACCACCGACACAAGACCCTGATAACTCATTGCCAATTGGTTTCGCTGCAACAAGCTTTGACGCAAATTTTGGATTATACTTTCAAGGGAAAGATTTTTATGCTGGATTATCTTCAACTCATTTGTCAGCATCTTTATTAAAACAATCTGTTAATGGATTCAGTCAAAATTACCAAACAGCAAGACATTATTACATAATGGGAGGTAAGCAGTTCAAAAAAATTGGTGGATCTAAAAAAGGCACAATCGATGCTCAACTTTTATTAAGAACGGATTTAGTTAAATTCTCAGGAGATTTGAATGTAAGATATCTTCATTCTTTAGCTGGAGGAAAACAAGTTTATGGTGGTATTACGGGACGTTCTTCAGATGCTTTCGCAATCATGGCAGGTTATACTCCAATTCCTAAATTAACAGTTGGTTATTCTTATGACTTAACATTGAATAAATTAGCAAGTATTTCAAGAGGTTCACACGAATTAGTCGTGAAGTATTGTTATTATTTACCTCCTCCTCCAAAACAGAATGCTCGTCATCCTAGATGGTTGTAAAAAAATAAATTATAAAGAAAATTGTAACCATAAGTATAGTTCTTCCGTTATATCCAAACCCAAAATCCTGTAGCAAGTTAATTTGGAAACTGGTAGAACCAAAAAAGATAAAATGAAAAAGTTATTAAGTGTTTTTACAGTATTAGTTTTACTTTACTCTTGTAGTGAAGTTGAAGGGAACCTTGTTGGCGTTCGACGCGATACTTGGTATCCAGATGTACTTGGCCCAGGTAAATTGCCAATTGGAATGGTTTACGTTCCTTCAGGTGGTTACCAAACTGGTGAAGATGATGAAGATATCATGGGCTTGCACACCGCAAGAATGAGAACAGTTTCTGTTCCTGCATTCTACATGGACGCAACCGAAATTTCAAATAATGAATATCGTCAATTTGTACATTGGGTAAGAGACTCAATTGCAAGAGAAAAATTATATAGAAGAAGTTTCGATGATGAAGCCGAGCGTTGGATTAACGTTCCTGATAATTTCTTCAAAGAACCATATAGAACAATTATTGATATGGGTTCTGATGTTCAAGGTGGTAATACCTCTTTCCAATTGATTGATGATTCTACCAATAATTCAGAGGTAGACAAAACACTGTTGTCAATGATGGGTAATTATGAAAAAGGTTCTAAAGGAAAAGTAAAAAATCTTTTAAACGGTTATACTTATGATAAAAAAAACTATCCATCTAATGCAAATGCAAAGAATACAGGTGATGTTTTAGTTTCAGAAGCTGAATTAAGAGGTATTATGCAAATGTATTCTAATAATAATAAACCAAAAAAGGGTAGTAAACCTAAACCAGGTACAGCAGATAAACCGCTTAAAGGTGCCAACAGTAAAATTACTTATGCACAAGGTGGTCGAGTTGAAAATAGAAAGTATTTCACTTTAAATTGGGAAGAATTAATTGATTATAATGATCCTCAAATTTCTTTCTTGTTAGCAGATATGTACTACAGTGAGCAAGAACGTTTTTATAAAAGAAGAGAAATAGATACGCGTTTATTATTCTTTGACTACTATTGGATAGATTATAAAGAAGCAGCAAAAAGAGGAAAAGTAATTACAAAATCAGTCGATGCTCGTAAAACTTTTGCTTATGATAGCTTGAGTGCTGATAATGGAACAGCTCTTTATCAAAGAGGAAGAAGAGAACCATTAAACAAAGATTATAAAACGAATGATTTACATCGTTCAACTTTATATACAGTAGATCAAAACACAAATAAAGTTTGGGTTGACACTACAATTTATAATAAAGGACGTCAGTTTGGTGATCCTCAAGGTGAACCTGTTGATAAAGGTGTATATAGTATAAATGATACAAGTAATTTAAAAGGTACTATTTTGGAGAATCCAGGTCAAGATTTGGATTTAGGTTATACAAACAGCAAAGGTCAGCATAATGCAATACGTGGTCATACAGACAGAAGCCGTTTTATAATCAAAGAGCGAATCAATGTTTATCCCGATACATTGTGTTGGGTTAGAGACTTTACTTACTCTTTCCATGAGCCAATGACTCAAAATTATTTCTGGCACAATGCTTATGACAATTATCCAGTTGTAGGTGTTACTTGGACTCAAGCAAAAGCATTCTCAGTATGGAGAACACAAGTTTACCACAGCTGGTTGCAAGCAAATGGTGATTTATTCGTGAATGATTTCAGATTACCTACTGAATCAGAATGGGAAAGAGGAGCAAGAGGAGATTTAGATTTAGCGCAATATCCTTGGGGTGGACCATATATTAGAAATTCATCTGGATGTTTTCTTGCCAACTTTAAGCCTTTAAGAGGGCGATATTTCGAAGATGGTGGTTTTCATACGGTTAAAGTTTACTCTTACAATCCGAATGGTTTTGGTTTATTCTGTATGGCAGGAAACGTTGCAGAATGGTGTTCAACAGCTTTCGATGAATCAATGTACGAATTTTCTCATGACTTAAGTTCAGAATATGATTATCAAGCGAAAGATGGCGATCATCCAGTTAAGAAAAGAAAAGTTATTCGTGGAGGTTCTTGGAAAGATATAGGTTATTATTTGATGAATAGTACTAGAACATTTGAATATCAAGATACTGCTAAATCTTATGTGGGTTTTAGAAATGTTATGACACACTTAGGAAGAGGTGGTAAGGATATTGATCAAGAGAATGGTGAGGAAATCCAAAGCGATATCCAGTTGAAATAGTAATCAAGTTTAATATATAAATCAAGTTTAATTTAAAATCAAGTGTTATGAGTGGTAAAGGTGGTTATTTACACAGTAAGGGTTTCAAAACAGTTATGAAACACTTTTTCGGTTGGGGAGCAGCAATCGTAATTATTGGTGCATTGTTTAAGATTCAACATTATCCAGGGTCAGATATTTTTCTTCCTTTAGGTTTAGGTGTAGAAGCTTTAATATTTATAGTTATGATTTTCGTTCCGGATCATCCTGATTATCATTGGGAGCGAGTTCACCCAATTTTGGATCCAGACTTAACGGTTGAGCAATTACATGAAATGTCTCCTAATGCGATTGGTGGTCATGGTGGTGGTTCATCAAATGCAGAATTAGTTGCAAAACAATTAGCAGATGCTGGAATTGATGAAAAATTATTAGAAAAGTTAAAAGATGGAATGTCAAATCTAGCTTCAAACGCTGCTTCTTTAGGTGCAGTTTCTACAGCTGCCGGAGCAACTGATTCTTATGTTAAAAGTTTAGAAACAGCCTCAACTAGCTTGACAAAATTAACTGAGCAATATGCTACTTCTGCTAACGCCATTGCAGGAATAACAGCTGATGGTAACGGAAATTTTGGTGCAGAAATGCAAAAAATGGGTCAAAATTTATCTGCATTGAATAATGTTTATGAATTACAATTAAAAAGTTCTCAAGAGTATTTGTCAGGTTTGTCTCAAATGGGAGCATTGCAAGAGAATATCAAAAACATTATGACTGATTTGTCTGCCTCTGCAAAAGATACAACAATCTATCGCGAAAACATGGCTATGTTATCTCAAAACTTAACTGATTTGAATAATGTTTATGGTAACATGTTAAAAGCTATGAGAGCTTAATCATTTAAATATTTATTATTAATAAGTTAATATAAGAAAATATGGGAGGTGGTAAAGAAACCCCAAGACAGAAGATGATTGGGATGATGTATTTGGTACTCATGGCGATGTTGGCTTTGAACGTTTCGAAAAGTATTATTGATGCTTTCGTTGCAATTGAGGAGAATATGCAAATTGCAAATCAAAATGAATTTGCAAGGGGAGATGAGAAAAGAAATGAAATTGCTGAGAAAGTTAAAACTGGTGATACACCTGAAATTAAGGCTAAAGCGAAAAAACTTTTAGATGTAATCGATAAAATTGATAAATTGGCAGCTGAGCAAATTCAATATATTGATGCGTTAAAACTTGAAATTCTTTCTGAAATAAAAGAAGACCCAAAAAAGCTTGCGGAGGGATCAGAGGCGGATGGTTTTATAATCGTTAAGGGTTTTGACCCCAAAGAACCAACAAAACCAATCAGATTTAGATTAGCAAAAGTTCAGAATAAAGATAAGTACGATGAAGTAATGCGAATTATGGGTATTGCTGAATCTACTAAAAAACCTTCTACTTATGCTTGTAAAACTAAATTTGCAAGAGGAAAAAAAGGAGGTATAGAACTTTGGAATAATATGCAGAAATTTCGTGGAGAAATTTGCAAGATTTTAGTTGAAGCTTCTTCAAATGATTCAGTAAAATACACTTATATTGATCCTAAAATAAACAAATTTGATAATCAAGAATCGTTGAAGGCAGAGATTCAAAAGTTATTTAAAACAAAAAAATGGAAAATTGATGCTTCTGATTCAGCAACAGTTTCTGAAATGTATATTTCATTGACTAAAAACGAAATGGTAAAAAGTGAACATGAAAAAGATGAAATGGAACATTGGATTGGCAAAACATTTAATCATGCACCTTCCGTAGGAGCTATAGCTTCATTGTCAAGTTTACAAAAAGAAATCCTTACTGCTCGTGCTGATGCTGTTGCTTCAATTAGGGCAAAGCTTGGTGGTGGTGATTATAGTTTTAATGCCATTAGAGCTTTAGCTACTCCAAAGTTTGCTGTAGTTAATCCAGGAGATGAAATTGAAATTGAAGTTTCTATGGCCGCTTACGATACCGACAAGCAGCCTGAGATTAAACCCAATCAAGGTTCCTTAAAAGGAAAACCTTCTGGCGGTGTTGGAGTCGTTACGGCACGCGCTACTAGTGGTAAAATGGAATTTACGGGTACTGTAGCAATTACAAATAAATTTGGAAAGCAGAAAATAGAGAAATATTCAACTGTAGTTCAAGTAGCTGCTGGTGGTGGGGCACTTGAAATGCCTGAGTATTTAGTATTGTATCAAGGATACGAAAATTTTGTTGTTCCTTCTTTGTCGGGGGCTTTGGATGTGTCACTAAGTGCTCCCGGATGTAACGTGACTAAAACTACAAGAGATGGTAAAAAAGGTTATGTAGTAAAACCTGGATCGGGTGTTAAATCTGTTACATTGTCAATAACAGGTAAAGGGGGTGATGGTAAACCTATTAAAGGATTATCCAATACATACAAAGTAAAAAGATTCCCTCAGGCAGTTGTTAAATCAAATGTCATATCCAAAAGTATGGGTGCTCAAATATCAGTTGGATTGCCAGGCGATTCGCCTTTAAAAGCTCCAACTTTTGTTGTAAAGAATGTAGAACTAAATATTGGTGATAATAATCAAACTTTCCAAGGTGCAAACATACCTGGAAGTGCTATTTCAAAATTGAAAGTAGGTAAGAAAATACTTATTTCAGTGATGGTGTATAATCCAATTACAAAGTCACAAGAACCGATAACGGGTGAATTAAAAATTACAAATTAAGTATATATGAAAGCACATGTAATTGTTTGTTTGATTTTTGTGAGTTCTCAAATCTCAGCTCAGGTTGAAGACAAATCGCTTAGAGGCCCTATTAACCTTCAAAGTAATGGAATTGTCGACGGAGTAATAATAAAGGAAGAATTGCCTTTAAGATCAAAAATAGAATATGAACATGTGCGTTCTGCTGACTATGTTTGGTCAAAAAGGGTTTTTTCAAGAATTGATAAAAGAGAAAAAATTAATCATGTTCTATTTTTTCCAGATGACTATTTCGTTTCAACTTATGAACTCCCAGTCAGTGCCGATAAAATTGATGGAGGTGGATGGGTGAAAAACCAAGATAGATATTCTCTTTGGACTATCATTATGAAGCACATAATGAAAGGAGATATTCAGATTTTTGAAGTAGCTGATTCAAATTTTACTGCAATTGAAGATGGATATCAATTTAAGTATCCCATTGAAAAAATTGGCAAGAATGATTTCTTCGACAATCCAAGATATAGAAAATTGGCGAGTAGAAAACTTAGTTATGGTTCCTCTGGAGAAACTTGGAGTTATCAGGTTACACCTGATCCAGATGACGACCCAGTTACTGTATCGCTTATGAGAGATGACGATAATGAATCTTATGATGATTGGGTTACACGGTTAACAACTGACGGAAAAGATGCTAACAATGGCAAAGAGTTATATCAACCTTTGTTAACTGCTGGCAAAAATTTGAGAACTCAATATGATAACACAAAAGGAGGTTCGTCGATAAAATTCCCTGATAATTTACAATATATTAATTCAGCATGTATTACTGCATACAACATAAAAGAGGATTGGTTCTTTGATAAAGAACGTTCTATTTTAGACAGACGTATTATTGCAATTGCTCCAGTTGCTAGATTGAAGTATGTTGAGCAAGAAAAAAGTGATGAGATTTCAGAAGATGGTATTAATCGATTTAGTTCATTAATTGGAGTTGATAGGAATGGTGGTTTTATTGACAATTCTGGTAATTCATATACAGGAAATATGGTAGAAAAGGAACTTTTCTGGCTCTACTTCCCTGAGTTACGTGATGTAATTGTTAATTATTACGTTTACAACGAATTGTCTGACGCTCAGTGGATGTCATTCGATGATGTCTTCTGGAAAAGAAAGTTCAGTTCAACTATTCTCAGAGTATCAGATAAATTTGATCGTGAAATTGAAGATTACAAGTACGGTGTAGACGCTTTGTACGAAGCAGAAAAAATCAAAGATGACATGCGTAAATGGGAACATGACGTTTGGAATTATTAAAATGTTAATTTAAATTATAACCCCATCAATTCTATTGGTGGGGTTTTTTTATTTTTGTAAAATGAAGTTAATAGGTGAGCGCATAAGTTTTAATGATACCAAAGAAAAGTTTACTGTTGTTATCGAACCTCAAAAAAATGGATTGGTTAATTCTTTAATGGGCGCTTGGCTTTCAATGTGGTTAACGATTGGTGTAATTGTAATTTGGTCACTTTCTGAATTAAAATTAAAGGAGCAAGAGCAAATTATTCTTTATGTGTTTTTAGTCTTCTGGTTTTATTATGCTTTTAGAGTTTCACGTTCCTTTCTTTGGCTTTTATTCGGAAAAGAATTAGTTAAAATCGATGAAGTTTCATTAACAATTAAAAAGTCTATCAAAAATTATGGTCAATCAATTCCTTATTATTTCGAAAATATTAAAAATATAAAATTTGAACTTCCAGAATCAAATTCAATTCAATCACTTTGGGAATCTTCCCCTTGGATTAATGGAGGAGAGAGATTAAACTTTGAATATTTTGATAAAGTGGTTCGATTCGGTAGAAAATTGAATGAGAAAGAATCTCAAATATTGTTTAATCTAATTGCAAAACAAATTAAAGAACGCTCTAAAAAGTAATATATGTACGGAAAAATTAAAGATTATTTATCGGAAGAATTGCATTCAATTGAGTCAAATGGCTTGATGAAAAAAGAAAGAATAATTATCACTCCACAAGGTGCGAATGTTAAAATTAATTCAGGAGAGGAAGTAGTAATTATGTGTGCGAATAATTATTTGGGTCTTTCATCACATCCTGAGGTAATTGAAGCAGCTAAAAACACATTAGATACACATGGTTTTGGTATGTCTTCCGTTCGCTTTATATGTGGTACACAAGATATTCATAAAGAATTAGAGCGCAAAATTGCTGAATTCTACGGAACGGAGGATACCATTCTTTATGCAGCAGCTTTCGATGCAAACGGAGGTGTTTTTGAACCATTATTTGGTGAACACGATGCAATTATTTCAGATGAATTAAACCATGCTTCTATTATTGATGGTGTTCGTTTGGCAAAAGCTCATCGTTATCGATACAAACATTCTGACATGAATGATTTGGAAGAACAATTAAAAAAAGCACAAGCTCAACGTTTTCGAGTTATTGTGACAGATGGAGTATTTTCTATGGACGGAGATTTAGCAAAAATGGATCAAATTTGTGCTATAGCAGATAAATACGATGCTTTAGTTATGACAGATGAGTGCCATTCAGCAGGGTTTATTGGAAAAACAGGTCGCGGTGTTCCTGAACATTGTGGAGTTATGGATAAAGTTGATATCATCACTGGAACCTTAGGTAAAGCTTTAGGTGGCGCAATGGGAGGTTATACAACTGGAAAGAAAGAAATTATAGAATTATTGCGTCAGCGTTCTAGACCTTATTTGTTTTCAAATTCACTAGCACCTTCAATTGTTGGAGCTTCTATTAAAGTATTTGATTTACTTAGTTCAACAACAGAATTGCGTGATAAATTAGAAGATAATACGCTTTACTTTAAAGACCACATAAAAACTGCTGGATTTGATATTAAACCGGGTGATTCACCAATTGTTCCAATAATGTTATACGATGCTGCTTTATCGCAGAAGTTTGCTAATCGTTTATTGGAAGAAGGAGTTTACGCTGTAGGATTCTTTTATCCTGTTGTAGCAAAAGGTCAGGCGAGAATTAGAACCCAAATTTCTGCAGCTCACTCAAAAACTGATTTAGATAAAGCAATTGCTGCTTTCATTAAAGTTGGAAAAGAGTTAGAAGTTATTAAATAAATTGAGTGATTTAAATGGCAAAAGGGGATAATTACTATTCCCTTTTTTTGTAATTCAATTTTTGAATACCACACTAATTTTCTTGTTATCAGCGATAGGAGATTGAAGTTATAAAAGACTTGTTTTAAGAATAGGCAGAAAATCTACCAATCCAAATTTAAAAGTTCTGCCTCTCTTGTTTCTTGATACAATTTGATACATATTTTCGTAATTGCTCTTGTTTGATTTTTTTTATGACGATTTCGTATTCATTTCGTTTCATTCTGTTTAAATTATGTGACAATTCATTTTTTTTTGATGGTTAAAGTTGTATTTTTGCACTCCTTTTTTTTAATAATATTTTATGCCCCAATTTTTTTCTTTAAATAAATTTTTTAGGAAATTATTTTTGACTTATGTTTTATTTTTAAGTTTTTCAAGAGTTTGGGGACAGTGTGTTATTACTTATCAATCAACATCTCCTCTTTGTAATGGTCAAAATACAGGAGTTATAACTGCAACTGTTAGTTCACAATGTGGATGTCCTTCATCAGTTTATTGGAGAATAATTCACCCTACTCTTGGGGTTTTAGCAACCTCTCCTTTAATTCAAGGAACTTCATATACATTTAATAATCTTCCAGGTTTAAGTGGAACACAGGTTTATACGATACAAGTTTCGAACTCTTTATCATTTATCTCTGGAATAGGAGGGTCAATTTGTAGTCAAGGAACAATTGGTTTGCTTGATTATCCTCCTGTATTAAGTGCAATTTCATCAGTTACAAATAATTTATGTAATTCTGGACTTTCTGGCAGTGCAGTGATTTCAGCTAACGGAGGTTATGTTGGACCATTTGGTGACCCATGCATAGGCTACAATTTAACTTGGAATGGACCAACCTTACCTCCATCAGGAGTAAATTTAAATTGTCCTGCTGAAATAGCAGCTAGTAATTATACTATGACAAATCTTTCTTCAGGTGAGTATACTGTAGTTGTTAAAGATTATAATGGTTGTTCTGACACTATTGTTCTAAATATAACGCAACGTCCTCCTATAAGTCCAACTTTTACTATTATAAATGCTAATTGTGCCAATGAAACCGGTTCAATAACTGTTGGAGGCCTTAATGGGACAGATGGAACACCTGCAACTGTTGGTTTTAATGTTGCATGGCAATTATCAGGTGGCACTTTAAACAATCCCGCCGGAGTTGAAATTCCATCACCAGGTTTTCCTAATTTCCCAATTAATTTAATTCCTCCAGGAACTTATGCGATTACGATAACTGATAATAATGGTTGCGTCAATTCATCACAGCAAACGGTCGGGGTAGCAAATCCAAGTCCAATTATTTCTGGAAATAATCAAATTTGCCAAGGTTCAACCTCTCAACTCATCATAACTAACAATCAACCTCCAGCAAGCGGAAATCCATGGTTGTCCTCAAACACTTCGGTTGCTCAGGTAAGTAATAGTGGATTAGTAACAGCTGTTTCAGCAGGTACAGCAGTTATAACTTTTACCTCTTCAACTGGGTGTGTTGGCACTGATACAATTATAGTAAATCCTAGACCTGTTTTCAATTTAAGCCCATCTGTTTCTTTTTGTGCAGGAAGCAGTACAACGCTTACTGCTAGTAGTGTCCCTTCGTCTAATGTTTTTAACTATCAATGGTCAACTACACCAACTTTTACACAAAATGGTGTTTCAACTTCAACAGTTACTGTTTCTCCAACCTCAACAACAACTTACAGTGTTACTGCCACTAATGCATCAACAGGTTGTAGCACTACCAATTCAACAACAGTAACAGTTAACCCACTAACTACACCCCTTTTTACACAACTTGGGCCATACTGCCAAAATGCAACAGCAGGGACATTACCGAACATTTCAAATAATGGCATTGCTGGCTCTTGGTCGCCCTCAACAGTAACTACAAGTGTTTTGGGAACGACTGTTTATTCCTTCACTCCAACTTCAAGTGCTTTTCCAACTTGTGCTGTCAATACAACAATGAATATAACAGTAGCGACATTACCAACAGCTACAATAAATGGAACAACTTCCGTTTGCCAAAATTCATCTCAACCAATTGTTACATTTACTGGATCGACAGGGGTAACAACAACCCCACCTTATACATTTACTTACACAGTTTCTGGTACTGCAACATCACAGACTATAACAACGACTTCGACGAGTAGTTCTGTAACATTACCAGTGTCAACCAGTACGCCAGGGGTATATACATACACTTTGTC
>JBILQY010000267.1:0-4123 GCA_044372955.1 Crocinitomicaceae bacterium
CACTTCTTTTTTAACCCAAACACTGATGTCTTCAATTTCTTTTTCAGACAACCAATTATTTTCTTTAATCACTTGTAAACAGTGTTCAATTGGATCTTGTTCCATCCAATCGCTCACTTCTTCTTTCGTTCTGTATTTTTGAGGGTCTGACATCGAGTGACCTTTGTAACGGTAAGTACGAATATCCAATAAAGTTGGGCCATCCCCTCTTCTACCTCTTTCTGCAGCTTCAAAAATTGCATCATGCACATCTTCTGGACGCATTCCGTTTACGATTTTTGAAGGCATTTCATACGACAATCCAATTTTAGATAAATCCGTTACATTGGTTGTGCGTTCTACAGAAGTTCCCATTGCGTAATTATTGTTTTCGATGATAAACACCACAGGAAGTTTCCACATCATCGCCATATTAAAGGTTTCGTGTAAAGCACCTTGACGCACCGCTCCATCACCCATTGAAACAAAAGCAACATTCTCTGTTCCATTGTATTTTTCAGCGAAAGCAACACCTGCTCCCATTGCAATTTGAGCACCAACAATTCCGTGTCCTCCCATAAAGTTTTTCTCTTTGTCGAAGAAGTGCATCGAACCACCTTTTCCTTTTGAACAGCCTGTTGAGCGACCAAATAATTCAGCCATTAAAACGCGAGGATCTGTTCCTAGTGCAATTGGATGTGCGTGATCACGATAAGCAGTCATGTGTTTGTCTGTTGGGCGACAAGCGCTCGCTGTACCAGCAACGATTGCTTCTTGGCCAATGTATAAATGACAAAATCCACCAAATTTTTGTTGAATGTATAATTGACCTGTTTTTTCCTCAAATTTGCGAATAAGTAACATGTCTTTGTACCATTTTACATAAACTTCTTTTGGAAATTTAGTAGTATTTGAGGTTGTTGATTTACTTGATTTTTTGCTTGTAGAAGCTTTTTTTTCTGCCATAGCTATTTTTCTTTTTCAGTTGACAAATATAACAATCAATTTAAAATATTACACTAAATGTCATTTTAACACTAAGTCTTTTATTTTGTTCGTTTTAAATCCATTTTTAAAATAGAATTAATTTCTCTCAAAGGAATCTCAACATTGATTATTCCCATAGAATAAGGTCCTATTTCATATTGATTGTAAACGAATACCATTTTATTTCCTTCAAAGTAGAAATTTTCATTCAATTCAAATCCTTTCGTGAACCAAAAACCAGCCTCTTCTAAATCGTCCGTTGGGCCAATTTCTGCTACTTTTCTAAAATACTTATCTGCGATTTTGGTTAATCTAGATTTATCAGAAACAAAATCTTTTAGTTTGAGTATTTCTCCGGTTTCCTTGCTAAACAATACATTTGCCAAGTAAGCATTTCCGTGGGCCCCACCAGTAAACATATAATTTGTGGTTTTAACTTGTACGAATTTCTCAAAAGAATCATCAATAAAGGTTGAGTCGTAATAACTCCAAGGAATATCTTCTCCATAATTGTCAAATTCTGTCTTGAAGTTTTTTAAAATTGCTTTAAAATGCGCTGGAGAAAGTTCAATTTTACCTTTTGGTTTACTTTGCTCTTCCATTTCTGTTGTAATGGATTTTGCTAAATAATCATTGATTTCTTCTTCGTATCTAAAACTTTCGTCTGACAATTTATAATAAGCATACGCAATACTCGATTCCTCCTTTTCTTCACCAACACCAATTTTTATGCGTTCAACTCCTGTGATAATCTCTGGTTTGTATTCAGGTTCTTGTGCTTCGACTTTCTTTGGCTTTTCAGTTTCTTTTTTAGGAGCTTCCGTTTCGCATGAAAAAAAAGCAAAAGCAATGAGTGAAAGGATTAAAATTCTAGTTTTCACTTGTAACTGATTTATTTTGAACAGCTCTAAAAATCAAGTAAATACCTACTAGAACAAAAGGAATACTCAACATTTGCCCAGTGTTAATCGCATAAACAGAATCGCGAGCCGTTTGTCCTAACTTCACAAATTCAATGATGAATCTAAAGCCAAAAATGAAGATTAAAAACCACCCAAAAATAAATCCAGGTTTTTTCCAAAGGTCTCTTTTCCAGTATAAAAACAACAAAATCAGAAAGGAAATAAAGTAACAAATTGCTTCATACAATTGCGCTGGATGTCTTACAGGAATTGATTCCCAAACTCCTGTCCATTTGTCAAAATCATGATTTCTAAATCGGAAACCCCAAGGAACGGTTGTTACATCACCAACCATTTCGTGATTGACCAAATTTCCAAGACGGATAAATGTTCCTCCAATTGCAATCGGTGCAGAAATACGATCTAAAATCCATAAAAACGGTTTTTTAACTACGTTTCTTGAGAACAAATACAAGGAAATTAATATCGCAATTGCTGCTCCGTGACTTGCCAATCCACCTTCCCAAACCTTAATAATGTCTTCTGGGTGAGAGAAATAACCACGCTCAGCTATTTGTCCATTAACCACAGTATCATAATAAGGACCATAAAACAGAACGTGACCTAAACGAGCGCCAACAATAGTTGCAAGAACAACATACATCACAAGCTTGTCGAGAATTTCATTCGGAACATTTTCCTTTTTGAACATTCGTTTTACAACGAAATATCCTATAACTAAACCCGAAACGAAAAGAAGTCCGTAAAGATTTGGAGTTCGAAAACCATCGATTATCTCAGAATCAACGGACCAATTAATTGCTAAATTCACGTATTATAAATTGAAATTCAATCAAAGATAAAAGGTTTTTTTTGAATAGCTTGTTTTGCGCTTTTTAAAGCAATTTTTTAATAAAAGTTTTGAGAAACTAAATCAAACTTTCAAAATAAGCAGGTGCTAATTCCATTCGAGAACCATACCAAGAAAAAAGTTCGCCATCAACTAACATCACTTTCGCATTTGGAAAACGTTTTTGATACTTTTCTAGGTGCTCTTCTTTAAAAGGAAAAGGTTCAGAACTTAGAAAAACGAAATCGGGGTTGGGATTTTCTAATTCCGTTAAATCAGGGTAACGATTTAGTTTACACGTGTTCTCAAAACCGATTTTAGTCAGCAAAGAATCAATAAAGGTTGATTTTCCTACCACAAATGAAGGTTCGTCCCAGATAAAATACAATGCGCTTTTTCCTTCACCAATCGTTCCTAATTTGTTAAAATTGGTTTCAATTCTATTTAATAAATCGTTTGCTTCGGCTTCTTTGTTAGCTATTTTTCCGATTTGTTCAATCATTTCTAAAGCCTCTTCGTACGTGAAAATATCGCTCATCCAAACAGGAACGTTTTGTTGAATTAAAAAGTCAATATCGGCTTTTGTGTTTTCCTCTTTGTTGCCAATTACTAAATCAGGTTTTAAAGCTAAAATTTCATCTAACTTTAATTGTTTTGTTCCTCCAATTCGCTGTTTGTTCCGAAACCATTCGTCTGGATAAATACAAAATTTGGTGATGCCTACTACCTCCTCCTCCAATCCTAAATCATATAACAATTCGGTTTGTGAAGGAACTAAAGAAATAATTCGCTTTGGCGGAAATGGAACCTCAACACTTCGTCCCATTTGATCGACGAATGTGCGTTTTTCCATTAAGATTTAGCTGAAATAACGTCGTAGCGTGAAACGATGTGAAATTTTTCGTTTGCTAATTCAACCAACACAGCTGGCGTTTGCTTATTGATTAATTTACAAATATCCTCAATTGATGTGTTTTGTTGTACAACTGGAAATGGTGCGCCCATAATAGAAGAGATCGGAGCATCACGTAATTCTGGTGAATCAACCAACACTTGATAAACATGGCTATCGTCCACAGAACCAACGAATTTACCGTCTTTCATTACTGGAATTTGAGAGATTCCGAAATTGCGCATTTTGGCAATGGCGTGCGAAACCAATTCTTCAGCATACAAAGAAACGAGTGGTTTGTCAGCGTGTTTTGCAACTAAATCTCCAGCTGTAATGATGTTTTCATCTAAGAAACCTCTTTCACGCATCCAATCGTCATTGAAAATTTTCCCTATATATCTGCTTCCGTGATCGTGAAATAATACAACTACTACATCATCAGCAGTTAATTTATCCTTTAATTGAAGTAAACCTTTAATCGCTGAACCAGCAGAGTTTCCTACAAAAATTCCT
>JBILQY010000035.1:0-12760 GCA_044372955.1 Crocinitomicaceae bacterium
CATTAGACTTATTTGACGAGGTAGTAATCGGAATTGGAATCAATAGTAAGAAAAGGTATATGTTTACCATTGAAAAGCGTATTCAACACATTTCGAAACTATTTGAAAACTATCCAAAAGTTAAAATTCAAACCTATCAAAAATTAACAGTTGACTTTTGTAAAGAAATCGCTGCAACCCATATCATTCGTGGCTTACGTGATTCCAAGGATTTTGAATACGAAAAATCTATTGCGCATATGAATCATGCAATTTCTGGAATCGAAACAGTATTTTTTCTCACCAATCAAGAACATAGTGCTATCAATTCATCCATCATCCGAGAAATGTATGCTAACAAGGCAAATATTAGCCCTTTTGTAACTTCACCAGAAATACTCGTTTGATTTTGGCACTGTTTATGACAAATCGAATCTTATGTTTCTAAAAAAAATAACCTTTCTCGTTAGTTGTTTAATTGCGATTTCAAGCTATACACAGAACGTTTCTATCAACGGAATTACATACGTTCCTAAGCGAAATAAAGAAATACGGATTTATGAAGTTGCCGATTTTCTAACCAATACCGAAAAAGAAATTGGAAGAACCAAAATTGATACTTTTGGAAGATTTTCCTTTACCATTCAAACACCAGCAATAAAAAAAGTTATTCTTCGCTTCGACGACAAATATAGCTGGATGTATATCGAACCAAATTCAAATTACTACATCGACCTACCTGAATTAGATAATAATCGCTCTAGTTTTAAAAAAGACAACGAAATTGAAATGGTTTTTTACCGCATGGACACCACCGATATTAATTATAAAATACTTGGTTTCGAAGCTTGGCTAGACGAAACACTTTCTGAAATTTATTACCTAAAAGACACAAAACCTGGAGAATTTGTTAAAAAAATAAGTGAGTTTAAGAAAGAAGTTGCGCTTGTTTACAATGCTGATACTTCCGATTATTTCATTGATTACCTGAAATATACCATCGGAATGAACGTTGACAATTTACAATATATTGGTTCTTTGTCTTACGATGAAAAGTATAATTTCTATTTTTCAAATTCACCTTTTTTAGTTGGACATGACAAATACATGGAGTATTTCCAATTATTCTTTGAGAAATATTATTACCACACAGAAAAAGAAATCCGAGATAACATTTATAAAGCAGTCATTCGCAGCGACTATCAATCCTATTTGAATGCAATTAATGAAGATAAATATTTAAAAAACAACGAACTAAGGGATTTAATTGCACTTTCATTGATTAAAGAAGAAATTGGTTCTAAAGAACTTCCAAAGTCAAATCTAATTGCAATCTTAAAGAAATTAGAAGAAAATTATACGGATCCAGATTTGAAAGAAATTGCCTATAACTTACTAGATAAATTTGAAGAATTGACAACAGGAATGAAAATTCCTAATTATAAACTGAGTGAAGAAGTTCAATTGAGTGCTTATTTTTCTAAAGCTATATATTTTCATTTCTACAATCCTTCCAACCAAAACTGTATTGCAGAAGTTGGTGCAATCCGTAAACTAAATGAAAAATACGGTAAGTACGTTGAAATTATTACAATTTATCCAAAACCATTTGAAGCACTTACGGTCACAGAACAACGCAATTTAGATGCATTGACTACCAAGAAATTTGCTTTAGATGAAAATCATCCGATTTGGAACGATCTAAAAATCAACACTTTTCCTTATTATATTTTGGTGGACGAGCAACAAACAATTAAAAATAGTCCTGCGCTTTCTCCATCACCGAATGGATTATACGAGACAATCGAGAAAACATTCTACGATATCAAACGAAAAAAGGAGAACAATTAAGAGCGATAGAATCCCCAAAAAGCACCCATTGCTCCACCAAACAAGTGTGCAAAATGAGAAATTTGGTCGTTTTTAAAGGATGAATAAATTTCTTGCCCCAGAAATAAAGCAACAACTAAAATAAATGTAATCGGAATGTCTTTTCCTCTTGTATTTAAAAGTGATGTTACTACAATTAACATGAAAGCAATTCCACTTGCACCAATCAAACCATTATCCCAAAGAAGTGTATGCAAGATAGCTGTTAGAATTGCTGTACTAACAACCATTAAAGTCAGCTTTTGCCAACCAAATTTAAGTTCAACAAGAGGTCCAAGTAAAAGAATAATCGACAGATTACCAATAACATGTTCAAAATCAGCGTGACCAAAAATATAAGTAAAAGTGCTGATGTACCATTTTACACTTGATTCTTGAAAATCGCCATTTAGAATAAAAATCGAACCTGAATCAACGTTCGCATTAACGAAAAATAAACCGAGTAAGCTTAGGGAAGCCAAAACCAAAGTTACCTTAGCGTCAAAAGTGATTTTCATATTTAATAGAATTATTAAGGTTTATAGAAAATCATTCAATTTTTGCACTTAAACCTTTGTCTAATAATCCAACACAAATTGGTTCTAAATCTTCATAAATGCCATGTTTCACAACACATTTACCATTGGTATGAACGACCCAAGCACATTGTTCAGCTTGAATCATATCATGGTCGCAATAACGCATTAAACATGAAATAACATGATCAAACGTGTTGTAATCATCGTTGTATAAAATAATTGAATACTCTGCAATCTGTTGTTCTAGTAACTCAACAAGTGGATCTGTTAATGTTTCTGTTTGATTATTCATAAATCGATATTAAAAGTTCTTTAGCAATTTGTTTTATTTCTTCGGATTCCTCGTCTGATCTTGGGAAGAATTTGATTTCTTTTGTTGATAATGGTTTAAATTCATAAGGACAATGTAAAATCCAGTTACCAAATGAGCCCGACCAATTTGTAGATTTGAGTACAAAGGTAATTGGTTTTACTTTTCCTATTGATACATTTACTTCATTCATATCAACAACTGCACTTAAAAATTCAACAGTTAATTCACCTTCTTTAAGTTGATAGGAAGAAACTTTTCCTGTTTGTGAGTTATATGTAAAAATTCCTTTTTGATTCAATTGCTCTAACAAGTCTTTAACCTTTTCTTCATCAACAGACTGCTCAAACTTGATGGTTTTTTCCTTTATCTCTTTTTTCTCTATAATTTCTATTTCTTTACCCGATTGTGCCACAGAATTATTCTGAGCAATTGCATTAGTTTCTGTCTTTGGACTTTCGTCAAATACACTTTGACCTAAACGGTTTACAAGGTTATTTGCTTCAGCAATTGTTATTCGAGAACCTTTGTAATAGGCAACAATAAAAGCATCCGCAACCCCTTTGTCAACAGCTTCCTTTCTACGAAGCTTAGCTGCTTCCACTGATTGGAATTTACCAGAAGAGTAACGAATTTGTCCTTTAGCAGATTTAGAAGTAAATAACTCGGTGAAACCAGGCAATTGTTCTTGTTTTACAGGTCGATTATAAACTCCAACTTGCACGGTGAAAAATAACGCTTCCAAAGATTCAACAGGAATTGCTTCCACAGCACCTTCTGCTTGATTATAAGTCAAGTCAACAACGGGTTTTTGAATGATTGGCGTTACAGGATTAGGTAAAACTGCAGTCTCGTTCACAATTGGAGATGGGAAACTTTCCATCACAGCAATTTTTAATTCATTGTCAGTTAATGGTACGCAAGCACCAGATGCTTCTAAGGCTTTTGCTTCTGCAAATGAAATTCGCTTTCCATCGCAATATGCAACGATGAATGCATCTTTATAACCAATAGAACGAATGTCATTTTTGGCAGTTGACGCTGTAGTTACGTTATTAAAATATCCTGCCATGTAACAAGTCAAGCCATTTGGAAGTACATCTCCTGAAACAGGTGAAAACTCTCTAAAAAATTCATTCGGAACTGGTTTTCTAAAAGCCCCAACTTGCACACGATACACAAGTCCACGCGGATTTTTGATATTAACTGGAAGTGGGACAGAAACATCAACTGACTGTTTATCAATAATTTTAAAAGATGTTTCTATTGGATTACTAACTGCTATTGCAGTATTTGAAGACGATTTTTCAGCAACGGTTGGTTGAATGTTATTTTTCACCATCCACTCAAAATCGGATGATTCCGAAGTTTGAACCAAAGCTTTTACAGTTTGATTTCTTAATGTTTGTTTTTCTTCAATAACCTTTTCATTTTGGGAAATTGCTGTTAAAAGTTCACGTTGTTTGTTGCTAATCTCAACTTGAGAATCCTTATTAATTTCTTGATTCAAGGTCTTTCTTAAAGTATTTGTTTCTGTTTTTAATGCTCCGATTTCATTGTCCAATTGCGTTATCACATTTCTTTTCTCAATGTAAGTAACATAATTATTACTAGCTGATTTTTTGGTCAGTTGCTCGTTATCTAAAACTTCTGATTCTGGTAAAACATCAACTTCCTCCTCCTTTTTAGAAGTTAAAACAACTTTTTCAAGCACTTCGATTGATGATTCAATTCCAATAATTTGTTGTTCAATAACATTTTTGTTTTGAGGAGAATTGGTTGTTTTTAGCAATTGCTTTGCTTGTTCTTTTTCCAAACTCAAGGCAGCGATTTTGGCCTTTCTTTCAGATTCATTAATTAGTTGAAAACTTGGGAATTCTTTCTTAATTATGCTATTTTTTTCATTTAAAAATGCTTGTGAATTTTGCGATTGAATTTGATCTTCTAATGAACGAATTTCTTTATCCAAACGTGCTATTTCTTTTGCATCAGTAGTTTTTAAAAGTTCTTCTTTCTTGAGTTTAAGCGCTTGATTTAGCACTTTACTTCTTGCTTCATTTTGTGTTTGCAAATTATTAAATGCCTCGATTTGTTGTTGATTCTCTAAATCAATTGGTAGCGTCTCAGTACTTGATGTTTCGGGTTTAATTTCTGTATTAGAAGTAATTTCTGTTTTTTCGGGTTTCGTTTCAATAGTTGTAACTTCTGAACTTGATGTTTCAGGTTTAATTTCTGTATTAGAAGTAATTTCTGTTTTTTCAGGTTTCGTTTCAATAGTTTTCACCTCTGATCTTGATGTTTCGGGTTTAATTTCTGTATTAGAAGTAATTTCTGTTTTTTCAGGTTTCGTTTCAATAGTTTTCACCTCTGATCTTGATGTTTCGGGTTTAATTTCTGTATTAGAGGTAATTTCTGTTTTTTCAGGTTTCGTTTCAATAGTTGTAACTTCTGAGCTTGAAGTCTCAGGATTTTGCTCCGTTTTAGATGAAACATTCAAAGCATCTCTTTCCTGCTTTAAGGATTCCAAACGGCTATTGCTCAATTGAATCAATTCATTCAATTTTTCTTTTTGTTCCTCATTAGTCACCTTTTTTAGAAGATCAGATAAATTTGCACTAAGATTTTGCTCGTTCGAAATTTTAAAATCAATTATTTCAGCAGCTGGTAAATTCGTGTCAATTTGTGAAATGCCAGAATTATATTTCTCTTGAATTTTAGCTAACTCACTATCGGTAATTTGTGCTGAAGTTGAAGCAACTTTTTGCAATTCATCAACCTTCCGAGTTTCTTCTCTTGTTAATCTTTTGTTCTCCTTTACTAAATCTGCCATTGTAGAAATGTTAAATTTTTCAACATATATTGGACTTGATTTTTGTAATTCTTCTGCATTAATCTGTGCTGATTTTGTTTCAATTTCGCTCGTCAAATCAGATTTCCCATTCAAGGCAAGTTCTTTTAAAGTCAACTCTTCAAGCATAAAAAATGCATTTTCCTTTACCTGACGAATCGTTTTCAAGTTTTTCTCTTTTTGCGCTATCGCCAAATCAATCTCTTCGATTTGTTTCTTAGATTTCCCTTCTTTGGAAACACGTAATGCCTCTATTTCTTTCGACAAATTAGTTTCTTGTTGTTGGTACTGTTTTATTTCGTTTTCACTTGCCGTTTTATTGGATGTTATCAGTGCTGATTTCGTTCCAATTCGCTCTGCCACGGAAGGAAACTGTTTCTCTGAAATACTTTTAACGAAAGCTTGATTGGATGAAATTAATTCCTCTACTTGCTGTTTTTCACCTTTTAATTGTTGTTCCGCCAAGTTTTTATTTAACTCAGTTAATTTAGCCAAATCTCCTCTCCTTTCAACAACTTCTCTTTCACTTAACTCTAATTCTTTTAATACAATAGTTTCATTAATCAATTGATTTAAAGTTACTTCTTTTGATTTGATTGTTTCTAAATTTTGCTTGCGTTCGTCTAGATTATTGGTTTGATTCTGTTGCAATCTTAATGCATCAAGCGCTTGTTGTTGTGCCTCAATTTGTGCCTCATTTTGTTCAATCAATTGTTGTACAACAATTTGGTTTTGCAACTGATTTTCAAGGTCTATTTCTTTATCTAACAATTGTTCAATCAATGGATTTTCTTTTGATTCGGAACCAACTTCTGGGTTATTTCCTTGATCATTTGTTTTAGATGAAATTCCATCTTGTTGAAGAGTTTGCGCATTGACTTCTAACTTACCAATCTGTGTAAACATCAATAAATCCATTTCGTCGTCAGCAACTTCATTTGTTACTTTTGAAATGATTGTCAATTCTTCTTTGGAATTAATCATTTCATAATTAATCTCTTGTGAGAACTGTTTGCCTTTAGGTGGAATCGTAATTTCTACTTCTTTATTGAAAACCGTCAAAGAACCTGTTACTTTTGCTTGAAAACTGTAAATTCCGTCCTTTGGTAAACAAACCACGTATTTCCCTTCTTTACTGGTATAAATTGGACCAAAAACTTCACTTGTTTCTTTGTGTTTGACTGTAAGTTCGAGATCCGTATTTTGTGGGTCGATTAAATCTGAAAAAGCACCT
This sequence comes from Crocinitomicaceae bacterium, assembly GCA_044372955.1. Lineage (GTDB taxonomy): Bacteria > Bacteroidota > Bacteroidia > Flavobacteriales_D > Crocinitomicaceae > UBA952. The sequence goes on from JBILQY010000035.1 coordinate 6,780, forward strand.
TTCACAAAAAGCATTTCTACTTTTTTCTGTTGTTTTTCAACTTTTACAATTTCAATTTTAGAAAGATTTCCATTTCTATTGGTTGCAAATAATGCATTTGGAGTTCCATAATCAGGCACAAACAAATAATCATCATTTGGAGAAGAATAAGGGAAACCTAAATTTTCTAATTCACTACAAGTATTTGCTTCTAAACTGTATTTCACTTTAAACAAATCGTAGCCGCCAATCGAACCATGACCTCTTGAACTGAAATACAAATAACCATCGATTTCATCAAAAAAAGGAAAATCTTCATCAAAAGAGGAATTTATATCTGGACATAATCGAATTGGTTTACCCCACTCCCCTTTTTCATCCATTTTCTGAATAAATAAATCCTTTCCACTTTCGGGTTTATCGTTGTAGCTAGAAAAAATCTTATAACGCATCCCTCGCAAGAATGCATAACTAGGCTTGAAATTTTGCTTCGTGTTTTGCTTTTCAAAAACATCATCTATCGAATAAAATTCATATTTCTTTGTTGATAAAATTGTATTATAATGCTTCTGGAATTCAATTTTTGGTATAGTAGTTCTAGCAAGAATTTTCAAGGAAGAAGGTTGACCAATAGCACTTTTAGCTTGTTTACAAAAATTAATTTCAGTTTGCGCATCTAAGTTTTGCTCTTTCTTCGGTTTTAATTCAAGGTACTTGGTAAAAAGCTGAATGGCTTTGTTAAAATTGTATTGATGCTGATAAATTTTTGCTCGATAAAAATAGGCGTCAGTTGGCACCTCAGCTTGAGCCAAAACTAAATCAAAATACCGCTTTGATTCCTTGATGTCTTCTGTGTAAAAAAGACAAGTAGCATACTTAAAATTGATTTCCATATTCTTTTGGTTTTGAGCCAAAAGTTGACGGTAGTCTGAAATCGCCTGTGAATATTGTTGGTTTTGAAAGAAATTATCTGCCCGTTTTTTTTGCTCAATTTCCTTTTGTGCTTGAATTATTGGAGCAAAATTCAAGGCAAGGAAAAACAATAATAAGCGCATTACGCGGTATTTAGTTGGCAAAACGTATAATTAATTCTATTTGAACTACAGATTATTACGCTTTCTTTCTCAAAAGGTTCATTTTATTTTCCTCTCCTTTAAGTAAACGAGAGATATTTTTTCGATGCGCAATAATGACTAAAAAAGAGAGTATAATCGTGAAAATAATCATGATTCGGATATCGTTTTTTAGAACGAAATAACTTACAAAAGGAAAGATTAAAGCAGCAGTAATTGCACCCAATGAAACATATTTTGAAGAAATAAAAACTATCAAAAATACCCCAAGACAAATTGCTGCAGCTAAAGGATTAATACCAATGACGATTCCAAGTGATGTTGCAACACCTTTACCTCCTCTAAATCCAGCAAATATTGGAAAAACATGGCCACAAACTGCACTAAAAGAAGCACTTAATTGCATAATTAGCAATTCGTCTTTAAAACCTACAAATTGACCTTGAAACCAATAAGGTAAAGTGGAAGCTGCAACTCCTTTCATTATATCAACAATCAAAACTAGCCAACCTGATTTTTTACCCAACACACGGAAAGTATTTGTTGCACCCGCATTTTTACTTCCATGCTCTCGAATATCGATTCCATGAAAATATTTCCCTACCCAAAACGCTGTTGGAATCGAGCCGATTAAATAGGCAATTAATACGTTTGTGAAAATCAGCATACTTTATCTATATAAAAAATACCCTTTAAATTTCGCAGTTAAGGCACTTCCGACCGCCTCTTCTGCAATATCAAAAGTAAAGTTTTTTGATTTACGTTTGTCAGGTTTTATATCTATAATTGATTTATTAAAGATATCATCATTCGTATAAAACAACATAGCACCATCTTTTTTGTCCATCGAATAGTTGACAAAATACTTTCTTTCGTTCGGTAAAGATAAGTTCCAAGAGAAACCTTGACCTGATTCTTTAGAGAACGTTTGTAAATAAAACATATCAAAATCAACAACTTTCATAACGGCATTTCCATTCATGCCCATTACACCAATTTTCGACTCCCTTGAAATGATTCCTTTTTCACTTTTTCTTCCTCCTACATTCGATGAACCATAAAATTCCAAAACAAGACCTGTTAAAATAAAAGTGTTTTCAAGTGATGAAGGCATTTTTTTCAGTTTTTCCTCATCGAAATCTTTAAACATTTCTTCCATAGTTTTCTTGTTTGTCCAATGCGCAAGGGTATTTTTCAAGTTGTAGCTTGGATTTTTTAAATCAATTTCTGGAAACTCTTGAACTACTTTTAATTTATTTGCTAAACCTTCTACAACTTCTTTTGCAATTACGAAATCGATTTTGGCATTTGCAAGTATGGTCGTTTTTTTCTCCGTAGGATCGTAATCGATTTTACCATATAATTCAGTTTTCATCTCACCAAGATTAATTCCAAGTGTCATATCTCCTTCCCCTCCTACGGAACAAGTCCCAAGGTGAAGTTTTAAGATATTTGTCAATGAATCTTGCTTGTTCAAACGGTCTTTACTAGCAATTTGGAATTCATTCGCTTTTTCATTGAATTGAATGTAACCGAATGAATTGAACAATCTGATATCCAGTTCACCTTCTTGTTTCGACATGAAAGATGGATAAATTCGCAAGCTATCCGCTCTTTCTGTATCTCTCCAAAGGAAACCATTCGATAATTTTTCTCCTTTAGCATTTACAGGATTTTCAGCAATTGGAATTTGAATGTTTTTCGCCAAAATTGTATCCTTAAACGACATCCAAGACTTCTCGTATTTACAAGTATGATTTAAACGTGCTTGTCCATCTAAGACAACACCTTGAAGTTTAGAAATAACGTTGATTTTCCCAAAATAATCAAACTCTTTACTTAATTTGAATTTAGATGCTTCTGAAATTTCACCAATACCAATAGTGTATTTTCCATTTGATTTAATGTTCGATAATTGAACTTTAGTTAAAACACTATCACGGTCATAATACAAATATTTTGCATTTCCGTTGAACAACTGACTTGAGGTAATTTGAACATTGGCGTCTTCAAACCTGTGATTTTTGGTTATCGCATTTGCAATAATTACCGCGTTAGAAAACGGATCCATGATTCCAGCTTTGCGAATATTTACTTTCATACTATCTGGATATAATAAAGCATCACCTGACTTAACGAAATCCACTTTACTACAGAAAATAGTTTGAGATTTCAAATCGTATTTTGCACTCAAAGATTTAAAACGCAAGGAATCTTGACTTTCTACTAGCGAGAAGAAATTGTCGTTTACTAAATCCGCACCAGATTCAAAGTTCGATTCTCCCCCTTTGTTTTTCTGGAATTCAATTGATTCGCCATCCATCATCCAAACAAATTTGTCCATTTTACAATAGTATAAATTAGCTGGAAAACGTTGAGCTTTGTTACCAGTTGAATTAAAAGTTCCTTTTCTTTCTTTGAAAGTTACATCGGCTTTCAAACCTTCAGCTTGAATTGCGATTGGTTCTTCACCAAATTTAGCATAACGATTCAATAAACTGAAGGATGTGTTTTCTGATTTAATATTGTCATGTGTAAAATTAAACAAGCCCGATTTCATGATTGCTTCCTTAAATTTAAGCGAGCCATTTCCAATCATACCTTTTTTATCAATGGAAACTGTTCCTGTTAAATCTGTTTCACCATTAAACATTGTTAAAGGCACTTCTCGGAAAGAGGAAGCTAACAACGTTTCTTTTCTTGGTTGATAATTGATAAATGCTGATTCTGAAACCACGCTTGGATAAAGAACTCCTGAAGAAATCTCTTTATTGGTAAACTTCGCAATTCCGATTGTTGAATCTGGCAAGAAAGTTAATTTATTAGACACAGAAGTGGAATGTAAGAAATTGATTGTTCCTGCACCTTGCAAACCATTATTTGAAAGCACAATTTTATTTTCATACTTAGTTTCGGTTCCATAAAAACTATAACCTCCTGCTGGTGCTTGCGTTGAAAAACCAAATGAATAATCATTCATGATTTTTAAATTCTCTGCGATTTTCGGAAAAATTCCACCTGAATTTAACTCACCGACTAAACTAAAAGCCTTTTCACTAAAATTATCTAAACTGTCCAAATTAAAGGGCTGAACAGTGTAATAAAAACGAGTGCTATCATAAGCACCTTTCAATATATCTTTAGCACTATAAAAAACTTTCGTTTCTTGCGTTGATTTTAAAAGTGGATATTCAGCATTCTTTCCCGATTTACCTGATTTAGTTTCCTTATTATCAATTTGTACCTCTCCTTTCAAAAAACTTAATGCACTAACCATTGGAATAAAATCGGTACCATCCTCTTTTCGTAGTGGTTTTACCCTAAAAAATGCGTAATCCGAAGAGGGTATCGAAACTTTAAATTCTTTATAATCAAAGACCGCATCAGAAGAGTGAACTTCCAATTTTCCGGCAACTAGCCATCCTGCGTATCTAATATTTCGATCTTTTTCAAAAATTATATAGCTTGAATCTGGATACAAATTTGTTTTTTGGGCAACTGAAATCAAAACTTCATCTACTTCATTCACCCGCATTGTTCTTTTGTCAATATCAATTAAGGCATAGGCAATCACACGTTGGCGCTTCGCAGATCGACGTTCATAATCCTCTTTCATTTCTCTTAAATACGGGTCATTTGCAATTTCTTGTTCAGAATAGTTTAGTTTCATCGGACGTAAATCAGACACAACTTTGATATTATCGAAATCAATTTCACCAGTTCCAGATTTGGCATAATTAATCAATTTTTTCTCTATATGAATTAAATTATTTACCGAATTATACGTTAAAAATCCAGCAGCAGCCAAGTCAACAAGTTCTGGTTTAGCTTGAGTTATAGTTTTGTTCATCATCGTAGCCAAATCGCCTTCAGAAAAATCATATTTCTTTGTTGATTCACATTTACCAGCAATTACATTGAATGGATGTACATTTCCCATTCCTTTGAACTTCTGATAAACCGCTTGATCATAAAAATTTTGTGAAACGATATTAGCCACCTTTTGCTCTTGAGAGGTTGCAATTTCATAAGTAAAATAAGCTAAAGGTGTATTTAATTTATAAACGAAAACAGGTGCATTCACAAAAACATTGAAGTAATAATCTTCAAATGGTACGAAATCGTAACCTTTTTTCGCTGCAGTAACACTTACTTCTTTTTTATTCTCATCTAAGGATAAAAATGCTTCTTTAATATAAAGTGAATCACCGTTCGGGTAAAACATTTTAACGGAGGATTTTCTTGCAATAATTTTCGCTGGATCCATTTGAAAATCAACAGAAGCAACTTCAATTAATCTTTTGTTGTCTCTTTTTAAGATGATTTTAGCTGGTTTTTCAACCGTTCCTTTTCCTATAAAATCAGCACCTTCAAGGGTAAAACCGCCATCATAGTCGAGGTTTTCTCTTAAATCAGGAATTTTTAATCGTTTTTCAAATGAATCGAATTGAGGAGAACTTTCACCTTCGTTCATTTCCAAAATGGTTTTATCTGCTAACTTCCCTAAAATCGGAGTTTTAAAGTAAGGAGTTGTTAATTCAACTGTATCAACCTTAACTAAAGCTGATTTTAAATCACATTTATAACCTCTAATTCTTGCAAAGGTTTTTTCTTTATCAAACTTAACTTTTTGCCAATCTATCACTCCATTTTTGCCTTCCCATTTTTGACCAAAAACATCCAAAACACCAGATGTTCTGTAAACTATAGAACTATCGGCAACACGTTTTCCATCGTAAACTCGACACACTAAATTTCCCTCTTGACAATTGATTGTTAGCTTTTTATCATTGTTCCAAGTCATATTTCCTTTCTCAAAAAACCATCTGAAACCGTCTTCTTTGTAAAAAGCTTTGTATTTAAATAAGTCGTATGAGAAATCCAAAAACTCTGTGAATTTAGCTGGATCTTTTGTTTGTAAACCAGTTA
>JBILQY010000268.1:0-4115 GCA_044372955.1 Crocinitomicaceae bacterium
GGATAGATGAAACTTCAAAAGGAACCACATACTTCGAAAAAAGTAGATTTCCCAAACTACGAACCGTACCAATCGATGGATCGCCCGCTACATAAGTTTTTGATAGTTGAATACTATCTTTTAATGCTGCGATTAAAACCAAAAACAAACCACCAGCTGCGATAATCGAACTAAACTTCACTAATAAAGTTGACTCAGGTTCAGCAGATTTATTAAGATTGAGTAACATTAAAACAAACAAGAATAAAACCATTATAGCTCCAGCGTAAACAATAATATTTACGATTGCCAAAAACTGTGCATTCATCAAAATGAATAAACTCGAAATGAAAAAGAACGTAATCACCAAAAAAATGACACTTCGAATGGGATGTTTGCTCAAAACTACCATCAATGCTGAGGCAATTGTCAAACTTCCGAGGATGATTGATATTAGTTGTAATGTCATTTTTCAGTTCTTTTTCCGGTGTGTTGTCTTTTAGTGATGTCTATCGGAAATTCGATTGATTCAACTAATTTATCTTTCCCATAAATAAAATCGTCTCGTTCAAATTCTGTAGGCACAATTCGATCGGTCAAGAAAATCGCCTCTTTGGGACAAGCTTCTTCACATAAACCGCAAAAAATACAACGCAACATATTGATTTCATACATTTCAGCGTATTTTTCCTCGCGGTAAAGATTTTCTTCTCCTTTTTTGCGTTCTCCAGCAACCATTGTAATTGCTTCTGCTGGACATGCCACGGCACACAAGCCACAAGCCGTACAGTTTTCTCTTCCTTTTTCGTCTCTTTTAAGTACGTGCATTCCACGATAAACAGGTGCAAAAACACGTGTTTCTTCAGGGTATTTAATCGTTTTTCTTTTTTGCAACATGTGCTTAAAAGTAACCTTCATTCCACGAAAAATTGCAGGTAAATACAACTCTTCCATGAATGTCAAAGGCTTATCAGAAACTACTTTTTTTCTATTTGTTAGACTTTCCATTACATTAATTCGTTAAACCAACCTTCTTTTATTGCAATCGCGATTCCAGTAATTAATAAGTTGACCATTGCTACCGGAATCAAAACTTTCCATCCTAAATGCATTAATTGATCAAAACGGAATCTCGGGATTGTCCATCTGATCCACATGAAAATGAAAATGAACAGGAATATTTTAATGAAAAATGCGACGATACTTAGAATAGCTAACGTATTACCTGAGAAATAATCCATTCCAGGGAAGTTGTAACCTCCTAAGAAAAGAATGGCAATAATTGCTGAGGAAATAAACATCGCTGTGTATTCAGAAAATAAGTAAAGTCCTAACTTCATTGAACTATATTCAGTGTGGTAACCGCCAATTAATTCATTCTCACACTCTGGTAAATCGAATGGTGCACGGTTTGTTTCGGCTAATGAACAAATAAAAAACACGATAAAACAAACTGGTTGATAAAAAATGTTCCAGTTCATTCCATGTTGTTTGTTAACTATGTCAGTTAAACTCAAACTTCCAGAAAGCATAATGATAGTGATAGCAGAAATACCCATTGCTAACTCATAAGAAATCATTTGTGAAGAAGCACGAATCGCACCATAAAGTGAGTATTTATTGTTGGAAGCCCAACCACCTATCATAATCCCGTAAACGCTAATTGAAAGAACAGCGAATAAATAAAGAATACCGATATCAAAATCAGCAACTTGTAAAGTGATTGTTCTTCCAAAAAGTTCTAAATCTGTTCCCCAAGGTATAATTGCACTTGTTATTAGTGAAGTAAACATTGCAATTCCCGGACCTATGATAAATAACCACTTGTCAGCATCTTTTGGAATAAAATCTTCTTTAAGGAACATTTTAACCCCATCGGCAATTGGTTGTAAAATTCCAAAGGGACCTGCACGGTCTGGGCCAACTCGGTCTTGAATCCAAGCGGCAAGCTTTCTTTCAAAGTACGTTTGATAAGCAGCTATTCCCAAGGATATTAGGAATAAAATTAGAACTAAAGCCGACTTTTCAATTAATAATCCAGTGTCCATTAGTCTAATTTTTTAATTCTTCTAGTCATATTTGTTTTGTACTTTCCTTGTGAAATTACTGAATGACGATTAATTGTTCTTGGTCCAATAACATTCCAATCGCTGGCTTCTTTTTTCTCAAAACGACATTCATTACAAATCCAAGCGGTTTTATTGTCGATTGTTTCAATTTCTCCGTATTGATCCTTGCGACCAGTAACACGGTAAATTTCTTTACCAAACATCCAAACAACTGCTTTTCCACTACATTTAGTACATGAACGCTCAGCTTCCATAGGTTTTAAGAACCAAACGCGGCTTTTGAACCTAAATGTTCTATCCGTTAAAGCTCCAACAGGACAAACGTCAATCATATTTCCTGAGAAATCGTTTTCAATTGCGTTTTCAATGTAGGTACTAATCTCAGCATGCTCTCCACGGTGTAAAACGCCATGTACGCGTTTGTCTGTCAATTGTTTAGCAACTTCAACACAACGGTAACATAAAATACAGCGATTCATGTGTAATTTGATAGTGTCGCCAATATCAATTGGTTCAAAAGTTCTTCTTTCTTCCTCGTAACGTGTTTTTGCTGAACCGTGTTCGTAGCCCAAATCTTGTAAATGACATTCTCCGGCTTGGTCACAAACAGGACAATCCAAAGGATGGTTAATCAATAAAAATTCAACAACACCACCACGATTGTCATGAACGCGTGGACTAGTTTTATTTTTAACAATCATCCCGTCCATAACAGGTGTAGAACAAGATGCAACTAATTTTGGCATCGGGCGTGGGTCTGCAGTTGAACCAGCCGCAACTTCTACCAAACAAGTACGACATTTTCCACCTGTACCGGGTAATTTTGAATAGTAACACATTGCAGGAGGAACAATTTCACCACCTGCTTTTCGAGCAGCATTTAGAATTGTTGTTCCTGGTTCTACTTCAATTTCGATATCGTCAATTGTGACTTTGATCATAACTTTATATTAAACTTCAACTAGTGGTTGAGTGATTAATCCATAATTTCTTTTCTGAGAAATTTCTCGCTCATTTACATGCCATTCAAATTCATCACGGAAATGTCTAATCGCAGCAGCAACAGGCCAAGCCGCAGCATCTCCCAGTGGACAAATTGTATTTCCTTCAATTTTTTTGTTTATTTCTTCAAGCAAGGTAATATCGCGCATATTTCCTTGTCCGTGCTCAAGGCGATTCAATACTTTTTCCATCCAACCTGTTCCTTCGCGACAAGGAGAACATTGTCCACACGATTCGTGTGCATAAAAGCGAGCAAAATTCCATGTGTTTCTAACGATACATTGATCTTCGTCGAAAACAATAAATCCGCCAGAACCAAGCATTGAACCTGAAGCAAATCCACCATCAGCTAAACTTTCATAAGTCATCAGACGATCTTCACCAGCCGCTGTTTTTGTAACTAAATAGTGAGGTAAAATTGGAACAGAAGAACCACCAGGAATACATGCTTTTAGTTTTTTACCATTAGCAATTCCTCGACAATAGTCATCACCGTAGATAAATTCTTCAACGGTAACACCCATTTCTATTTCGTAAACGCCAGGACGAACCAAGTTTCCACTCGCAGAGAAAAGTTTTGTTCCTGTACTTTTTCCTAAACCAGTTTGTGCATAAGCATCTCCACCATCGTTCACGATTGGAACTACTGCAGCTATACTTTCCACATTATTAACAACAGTTGGGCAGCCCCACAAACCTTTAACAGCAGGAAAAGGTGGTTTCATTCTTGGATTTCCCCTTTTTCCTTCGAGTGATTCTAGTAATGCGGTTTCTTCACCACAAATGTAAGCGCCACCACCAGGTGCCACCACTAAATCTAAATCATAGCCAGAACCAAGAATATTTTTTCCAAGAAAACCATTTGCATAGGCTTCAGCAACTGCTTTTTCAAGGATATGTAAAATGTACATAAATTCTCCTCGAATATAGATATACGAAGTGTTTGCTCCCAAGGCATAACTAGAAGTTATCATTCCTTCTACCAAAAGGTGAGGAATTTTCTCCATCAAATACCTGTCCTTAAATGTTCCAGGTTCAGATTCATCAGCGTTACTAACTAAATAT
>JBILQY010000269.1:0-4107 GCA_044372955.1 Crocinitomicaceae bacterium
GCATTTATTTCAGCTTTTAGAAAACATACTACTCCTGAAGAATTTGAAATTTATGTTGAATATTTAGCCTCACCTCAACTTGATGGTAGAACATGGATTATCAGCGATCCGATGTTGGCAACTGGAAGTTCAATGGTAACTGTTTACAAAGCTTTATTGAAAAGTGGTAAACCTTCTAAAGTTTATATTGTTTCTGCAATAGCAACACCAGATGCAATCGAATTGATAAAACGCAACTTTCCAGACAATACTGAAATTTGGGTTGGAGCGATTGATACAGAACTAACGGCTCAATCTTATATTGTACCTGGGTTAGGTGACGCTGGTGATTTAGCATTTGGTGTAAAAGTATAGTTATGAATTGGGCAGGGATTTCGGGTGTTTTTTTAATTGCAACAGTAAAATTTATGTTTTCTACTGTTGGCGGACCGGCGTTAAGTTTAGCTTACTATGAAACATTTTTAGCAGCCTTTGCAGGTGGTTCTGTAAGCGCCGCTGTGTTTTATTTTGCCAGTGATAAATTCATGGAATATTCGCACAATAAAAAAGTAGCAAAAGAAAAAGAGCTAATAGCAAAAGGTGTTTTGGTTCCGCACAAAAAGAAATTCACAAAAACGAATCGTTTGATTATTGGAATGAAAATGAAACTCGGAATGTATGGTATCTGCTTTTGGGTTCCTTTCTTTTTCTCTGTTCCACTTGGAAGTATAATTGTTGCGAAATTCTACGGAAAACTAAATCAAACTTTTCCTTTAATTGTGTTAGGGATGGCAATCAATGCTGCAATTACAACTTTTATAACTTATGCCATTCTCGGGTAAGCACATTTTCTTTGATTTAGATAGAACACTTTGGGATTTTGAAAAAAACTCGGAAATTGCTTTGCGCCATATTTTCCAAGAAGAGCAATTATACAATCATTTACCAAGTTTTGAAGTTTTTCATGATTTTTATGTTTCCGAAAATGCACGTCTATGGAAATTGTACGGGCAAGGTTTAATGACAAAAGATGTCTTAAGATATGAACGATTTCGTGCTTCATTACATGCGTTTTTTCCAGCTGAAGAACTTTTAATTAAAAGAATTGGAGATGCTTACGTTGATATTTCACCTCGACAAACAGCACTTTTTCCAAATGCAATTGAATCCTTGAAAAACTTAAAATCACTTGGTTTTTCATTACATATCATAACAAATGGCTTTCAAGAAGTTCAATTTGTCAAGTTAGAAAACTCAGGCTTGAAAGAATATTTTGATGTTATCGTTTGCTCCGAATTTATTGGAAAAAACAAACCCGATCCAGCTATTTTTCACCATGCTTTTGAATTGGCAAATTGTAAACCAAAAGACTCTTTAATGGTCGGTGATGATTATTACGCAGATATAACAGGAGCTATAAACGTGGGAATTCAAGCAATTTTATTTGATCCAGAATTGAAAAATACGTACAACTATGATTGGGTTGTAAGTGATTTGAATGAAGTTTCTGAAATGGCTATAAAATTATTTCTCTTTAAATAAAGTCAAGACACCACGATTATTGATTTCTCCAACTGTAACATAAAGTTTCATTTTATTTTTGCGAAGATTGAATCGATAATGCATTTGAATTGGCGTTTCTGAATTAGTACTTACGAATTGTAACTTCCTTCCATTCGAAATAAAATAAATTTCCTTTGGTTGCTTTTTATCATCCAACGTATAATAAGTATAGGTATAGCGTCCGTTAATGAAAGAAATACTCAAATTTTCAACCTTAACAGAATCTCCAAATTTTAAAATTCGATAACCTGAACCATCTAATTTGTCGCCATTTCGATTCCAAACTTCAAAACCACTACCTTCTTTGTAGTTCCATTTTCCAACCAAATGTTTTGCTTTACCTTTAATTTGACTAAATCCAAAAAAAGGTAAAATAAATAAGCAAAGTGAAATAATTTTAATCATGTAATTCTTGTCTAAGTTTTTCATAAAGTACCATTCCGCAAGCGATTCCAACATTCAAAGATTCAATTTCACCTTTCATAGGAATTCTTGCTCGCATATCTGCCATATTAATCAAATCTTGAGTGATTCCATTTTCTTCAGAGCCCATTATGATTGCAACAGAGCCACGAAGATTTACTTCATAAAGTGGATAAGCTGTTTTTTCTGTACACGCAATTATACGTAAACCACTTTGTTGAAGGTAGAAAATTGAATTTTTTAAATTGTCTGTTTTACAAACTGGAATTCTATTCAATGCACCTGCAGAAGCTTTCATCGCATCAGAAGTTACTAAAGCAGAACCTTTTGAAGGAATTAAAATCGCATCAACACCTTGACATTCAGCTGTTCTTGCAATCGCACCAAAATTTCTAACATCAGTAATTCGATCTAACACTAAGATATTTGGATGTTTTTCAGCTTCTAATAAATCGTTTACAATCACTTCAATATCTTGATATTCAATAGGAGTTACAATTGCGATTACACCTTGATGGACACCTGAAGTAAGTGAATTCATTTTTTCAGCAGGCACAAATTGTAATTGGAAACTTTTACCATTCAATGCTTCTTTCACCTCAAGGAATAACTCTTTATTCATTCCTTTTTGAATAAGAATTTTATTTAATTCTCGGTCTGATTTTATTGCTTCAATAACTGCATGAACACCAAAAATTAAATCAGTGCGTTCCTTGCGTTTGTAACTCTCTCTTTCTGCGCCGCGACGCATATTATCTCTTTCCATTTACTTAAATATAAATTCTAATTCAACATTTCCTTCTAAAGTTCGTGCAACTGGACAAGCTTTTCCTGCTGCTATTACTTTCTTTAGGGTTTTTTCATCCCAATCATTTCCATTCAAATCCATTTCAACAACCACTTTTTCTATTCTTCTTGGAGAACTCGCCATTACCTTTAAAATCGAAGCTTCACATGAACTAAAATCAATTCCATGCTCTTGGCAATAGATTCCCATAATTGTTATCATGCATGAAGCTAAAGAAGTTGCCACTAAATCAGTAGGAGAAAATGCTTCACCTTTCCCATGATTATCAATTGGCGCATCTGTAATAATCGTATTTCCAGAAGCTAAATGCGTACATGAAGTTCGTAAATTTCCGAGATAAGTTACTTTAGAAGTCATTTGATTAGGAATAAAATGTGTACAAAGTTAATCTAAAACTTTCTCTTAACTAAAACAAATTTTAGATGTTGTATTTGTTAAATTTAATTAAATTTAGAGATTATATTTGTGCAACTTAAATATAAGGTATAGCGTCCTATCTTTTTACATTTTGAATATGAAAAAAATTCTTTCTCTCCTCTTAGTTTTAAGCCCTTTATTGGCTTTTAATCAAGTATCTTGGAAACAAGATTATTCATCAAGTAAAGTTTTCATTGAAAACAAAGGTCAATTTGATGCCAATGAAAATAAACTAATTGGTGAAATTCAATATGCAGCTGATTTTGGTTCAACGCGTGTGTTTTTTGGTAAAAAAGGAGTTAGTTACTCTTTTCTAAATGCTAAAAAAGTACCAAGGGACGAAAGAGAACATTTAAGTGCCAAGTTGAAATTAAAAACAACGGAAGATTACAAGCAATGGGAGAAAGTGATTGGAAAATTTCACTACCAAGCAGACGAAGTAAACATGGTTTGGGAAAATGCAAATTACTCCAATATCAAAGCTGAAGGCCAACGTAGTGATTACCATTCTTATTCTTTCAAAACAAAAGATGGTGAAGAAGCAAATGTCAACTATGTTAAAGGATTCGATAAAATCACCTACAAAAATATTTACCCTAAAATCGACATTGAGTATGCAATTCACCCACAAGAAGGGTTGAAATATGCGGTAATTCTTCATCCGGGAGCAAATCCTGACGACGTTAAAATGGTCTATGACCGAGCTGTTAGAATAGAAAATGGAAAAGTGAAAGTGGCAACATTATTTGGTGACATCGTTGACCATGAGCCATTTACATTCTATCAAAAAAACACAAATACGATCATCAAATCTTCTTTTGAACAAATTGGTCAAACAATCAAGTTCAAATTAGGGAACTACGATAACAAAAAAACAGTTGTTATTGACCCTTGGACACAAACACCAGCTTTTCCAT
>JBILQY010000271.1:0-4100 GCA_044372955.1 Crocinitomicaceae bacterium
CCTAACTTTTTGAAGGATATTCAAGGTTTCACCGCTTCTTTGATCTTCAAATTCATTGTAAGCAACTTGCAAGGTGTGTTTCAAACCATCAGTGTATATGTCAGCTCCCAATTTTTGAATGATTAAGTTGATGCAATAATCTTGAAATGCTTTTGCGATTCTACTGACCATTGCAACGCCCATTGCAGCACCAATTAACAACAAAACTCCTTTTACGAATTGTGATTCTGTGTAATCTTTTGGGTGCGATGCAAATCCGTCTAAAATTTTACCAAAAATGTAAGGATCTAATAAGGAGAAAACTTGGTTGATACTTGCAAGTACAAGCGCTAAAAAAACCAGCATTTTGTATCTGGAAAGGTAATTTACAAGTATTTTCATAGGGTTTGGTTTCTGTATTTATTGGACAAGTAGGAGGGAGGTTTGTTCTAAAATTTAGTTTGTTTTAAAAAAATGGAATTTACTCAGAAATTGCGTTTCTTTTGAAATAAGCTCTAACCAAAGTTCGTATCGAAAAACCAACTAGAATTCCTAGAACAGCGCCAATCATCACATCTGAAAAATAATGTACTCCAAGGTAAATTCGACTAATTGCAACTAAAATTCCAATTACAATTAAACCCACTAATATCCAATTCTTTTTTTCTTTATAAAAAGGAAAGATAAATGCAATCATAGCAAAAAAGTTAGCTGCATGTGAAGACACAAATCCATACTTTCCTCCTTGATAGTATTCTCCCGGTTTTACCTCATAGAAGTGGAGTAGGTGTTTAAGGTCTTCATTGTGAGAAGGTCTGTAACGTTCAAATTCGTTTTTGAAAAGATGTACAGAAATTTGATCTGCCAATACGATTGCTAGTGTTAAACCAACCAAAATAATCGCAGTGTTTTTCCAAGTGTTTTGACTTTTAAGTAGGATTAAAAGCAATAAATACAAAGGAATCAAACTAAATTTCCCAGATAAAAACCACATAATTTCATCCAGTAACGGCGTGTGTAAACCGTTTACAAAAAGAACAATCGCTCGGTCAATCGACTCAAGCTTGTTCATCAGCATTAAGATGTTTCCAGATTAAATCCTTTAGTTCCACAATTCCTTGTTGGGCAACGGAAGAAATAAACACATACGGTATTTTTGGTAATTCTTTTTTCATCGCCTTAATCAATTCCTCGTCCAACATATCGGATTTAGTGATTGCCAACAATCGTTCCTTGTGTAATAATTCAGGGTTGTATTGTTTCAATTCATTCAATAGAATCTTGTATTCTTTTTTGATGTCGTCACTATCAGCTGGAACCATAAATAATAGCAACGAATTTCGTTCAATATGTCGTAAGAATCTAAGACCTAAACCTTTTCCTGCATGAGCTCCTTCAATAATTCCCGGAATATCTGCCATCACAAACGAGCGGTGATCGCGGTAAGAAACGATTCCTAAATTAGGACGTAAAGTAGTAAATGGATAATCGCCAATTTCAGGTTTTGCAGATGTAATTACTGAAAGCAAAGTACTTTTTCCAGCGTTAGGAAAACCAACTAAACCGACATCAGCTAACACTTTCATTTCAAGGATTTTCCATCCTTCCAAACCTTCTTCACCAGGTTGAGCATAATGAGGCGTTTGATTGGTAGGAGATTTGAAAAAATTATTCCCCATTCCACCTTTCCCACCACGTTGAATGATGTATTCTTCGCCATCTTGCGTGATTTCAAATAAAACTTCGCCTGTTTCTCCGTCTTTTGCCAAAGTCCCTAATGGTACTTCGATATATACATCTTCACCTTGAGAACCTGTTTTCAAATTCCCAGCGCCATGTGTTCCGTGACCTGCCTTGATGTGTTTTTTGAATTTCAAATGTAACAAAGTCCAGAGTTGTTTATTGCCACGTAAAATTACATGTCCACCTCTTCCTCCATCGCCTCCGTCAGGACCACCTTTGGGAATATATTTTTCACGACGGAAATGCGTAGAACCTCCACCACCATTACCTGATTTACAGTGAATTTTTACGTAATCAACAAAATTATCTGAAGCCATTATTTAATTTAAATGCGGTTCGATTGCCGCGTATAGTTTTTCTGAAATGGCGTCGATTTCGCCCACTCCATTGATTGTTGTTACTTTATTTTGAGCAACATAGTAAGGCAATACGTGAATGGTTTTAGTGAAATACTCATCGATTCTTTTCAATAATTTTTCCGCTGCATCATCTGCACGTCCGCTTACTTTACTGCGTAATTCAATACGCTCCTTAATTTCTTCTTGTGGGACATCTAACTGTAAAACAGTATTGATAGCTTGTCCTTTTCCTTTTAAATATTCGTCTAAAGCCTCAGCTTGAACAACAGTTCTTGGGAAACCATCAAAAATAAACCCTTTTGCATTTGGGTGTTTTTGAGCTTCTTCTTCCAACATATCAATCGTCACAGAATCAGGCACTAAAAACCCATCAGCCATGATTTGTTTCACGCGTTTTCCTAGTTCGGTGTCGTTTTGGATGTGCGCTCTGAACATGTCACCTGTTGACAAGTGTACTAAATCATATTTTTCAATTAATCGTTCGGATTGCGTTCCTTTCCCTGCACCTGGAGGGCCAAATAGCACGATATTCAACATTTTTTATTCTTCTTTTAATTGATACAATTCTTTTAAGTTTCTTCCTAATTCGTTGTAGTCCAGTCCATAACCAACAACAAATTTATTTGGGATTTCAAAGCCGATATATTTCGGTTTGTGTTTTCCTTTATATGCTTCAGGTTTATACAACAAGGTACAAACTTCTACTGATTCTGGATAATTTGAATTAAGCAAGGTAATTACTTTGTCGATTGTGATTCCTGTATCGACAATATCTTCTAAAATCACAACGTGTTTCCCATGAAGCGAAGTATTTAAACCAATCAATTCATCAACTCTACCTGTAGTTTGCGTTCCGTGATACGAACTTACTTTCACAAATGAAATTGCTACATCTTGATTAAAGTTTTTCATTAAATCCGATGCAAACATAAAGGCACCGTTTAAGATAGCGATGAAAAGCAATTCTTTCCCTTCGTAATCTTTCTCAAGACTAAGCGCTAACTTTTGAACATTCGCTTGAATTTCCTCTTCAGAAATGAAGGGTTGGAATGTTTTATCGTGAAGTTGGTGTTCTTTAATCATAATTGGAGTGCAAAGTTAAGATTTTAAAGCGGAAAAGAAAATTTTGAAAATCTATTATGATTTTTTGAAATATTACTTTCAACCAAGTCAACTCTATTTAAACCTCAATAATATGAATTACCCTAATTATGTTTGAAATAAAAGATAGAATTTATCACCTAATAACTAACAAAGAGTCCTATTTATCTACAACTTTTAATTCCTATTTTTAATTGTAACCTAAAATCTATTCGATTCGAGAAACATTTAGTTTAATTCTAGTTTTAATGAAAACTGATGTGTAAAGAAAAACACTAGCCCAATAATAATATCGAACTAGTGTTTTATGGTTTTAAAAAGTATTAAATCTTCTTATTTCATTTTTCCTAAACGAGCCGTAGCTTTAACAGTAGTTTTCTTGTAGATGAATCCAATTCCGATTACAGGACGTTTAACAATTGCTTCGTATTGCGGATAAAACACAACGTCATAGCCAGGATTGTTTTTCATCATTTCATGTAATGCATAAAACGAAGCTGGTTCAGAAATACCGGTTCCAATTATAGGAATGTAACCTAAATTAACAGCTGAAAATGCCCAACCTTCTACGGAACCTTGTTCTTTGTTCAGTAAACGTTGCCAATCAATACCTAGGATTCTAACAGATGTAGCTTCTGCCGAAACTTGCTCAGAAAGGTCGAAATTTTCGCGAACTAGTTCAACACGTACATTGGGTTCACGCATCGTTTTGTGTAGTGAAGTACAAGAAGATAATCCGAGTACTGCAAAAAGAGCGAATAATAAAAGTGATTTTTTCATAAGTTATCTTTTTTTCGAAGGTATTTAATTACAACACTTCGTTAAAGCATGATATAAACAATTGATTATCAATAAAATAAGTGAAAAATAAGCGATTAAAAAATACGATAATTCATTGATTGTCAGTATCTTAGATGT
>JBILQY010000025.1:0-15201 GCA_044372955.1 Crocinitomicaceae bacterium
AAAAGGATTTGAAAATTTTTCAAGTTCTCCATTTTGCTATATTTTAAAAAAAAGTAAAATTTCAAAGCTGTATGTAGCAATTGATATTCATGAAAATTTTGATTTGATGATTATGGACACATTAGGTGATTCATTTCAAGAATTAAACTATTTAAAAAGTAAAATTAATGTTATTAAAGTATATAATCCGATTGATTTTTTTTCAATATATCCTTCAACTGATTTACTAATTAAAAGAAAAATAGTTCCATTTTATACTGACATTAATTGTAAAAACAGATTGCCTTTTTCACAATCGATTTTTACTAATTTCAATAAAAATAGAATAAAACCTTTACGATTTATAAATTTAAATGATAACGGAATAGCTCATGTTATTGGTCACGGAAATTTGAAATTGGAAAAAGATAGTCTATCTTACACCAACTATTTGCAATCAAATCAATTGAAAAAAGATTTAATAGGAAACCCGGAAATTAAAACTGACTTATTTATCTTAAATTTATGTTTTGGTGCACATAAAAGAAATATGTTTTATCCAGATCGTGATTTACAAAATCAACTAATTTTCAAAGGAGCTAAAGCTGTAATTGCTTCACCTTACCAAACTATAGATCAAAGTTCAGCCTATATTTTTGAGAAATTTTATCACTATCTTTTCAAAGGAGAAACAGCAGAAGATGCGTTACAAATAGCAAAATTAGACTATTTAAAAACGCATACAGGAATTGAGGCTCATCCACAATATTGGTCAACCTACGAACTAACCTCCAACGTTAAAGATTTACGTTTGGCACCAGAAACAGCAACAACGACAGATAAATCGTGGCAAGCGTTTTTAGTTCTTTTAGCTTTGGTCGCAATGGTGTTACGATTTTATTTGTTCTGGGAATCGTAATCAATATCCTTCAGATGAATTTTTACTGCTTTTTTTAGTGCTTCATCTGATGTCGAAGAAAGTTGAAGTAATTTTTTCTTTGCTTCAGCTCTTCTGTTTCGTTTCCAATCAATTATTGCTATGAAATAAAGCGAACGGTCGTTGTATGTGCTTTGAATTTGACGGTTTCGCTTAAAAAATTTCTCAGCTTTTTGAATTTGATTATCGTTGAAATAAACGATTCCTCCAAAATAAAGAACGGTATCATTTTCAGGTGCTAATTTTTGTATTTTTTGCCATTCGGTAATGGCTTTTTCTGTGCTTTCTTCTTCAATTGCAAACATCAAACTTCCCCATTCAATTTTAGGATTTTCGCCCATATAAATAGGAATCCCAGGTTCAATGAAAACATCTTTTTTCTTTGCGTTCTTTGAGTTAAGATTTGTTGCAGAATTTGTAGTTGAGTTATAATATAAAAATCCTCCAAGTCCTATTAGCAGAGCGAATCCAGCTGCATATTTTAGGATAGAAAAGGGAATTGTTTTTGGCTGTGATGGCGCAAGAATTTGTTTTTCAGTCGTTGATAGGTAATTCTTGATGGCTTCGCAATCCCCTTCATAACTATCATAAAGCACAATAAATCCTTTTATTTCTTCCGAAAGACGAGTATCTGAACGCAATTTTTCCAGTTCCACTTGAAGCTGGTTTGGGTGTTCTAACAATGCTTTTAAATCTTTTAATTCCATAACAAGGCAATTATTACAACCAGTTGATGCCACAATTTCGACAAGGATTTTCGTGTCAAACTTAGTTTATTTCTTACAGTTTTCTCGCTCAAATTTAACTTTTCAGAAATTTCAGTATTGTTAAATCCTTGCAAATGCATTTCTACCAGTTCTTTTTCATCATTTTTTAATTCATCTATGCAAACCGTTAAATGCGCAATCATAGCTGTTGTTTCTGTTTCAGTTGTTGTTTCCGAAAAAAGTTCACGATTAATTCGAACTCGGTTTTGGGAAATTTTTAAATGATCTAAACACTTATTTCTCACAATCGCAATTAACAATGCCTGATGATTTTCAATGCATTCCCAACGTTTCAATCTTTCTTCATAAGGCAACTCTATCAAAGAGACGAATAAACTACTGACAATGTCCCGAGCAACTTCTGGATTTTTTATGTAGTAAACTGCTTTTAGAACTAAAGGCTCAAATAAATCCACATATAATTTAGCGAGTGCATCGTTGTCGCCATTCAAGAAATCTTTCCAATATTTAGTTTGCTTATCCAATAAAGTAAAGATAGGAATTTATTGAAAAGGAAAATTTGAAAGGTCGAAGTTGAAAATGCTTTTGATGAAAAGAGCAAAGGGATTTCCACTATACATTAATGGGAAATTTAAAGAAACAGCGAAAAAGTTAATTCTTTTTACGCCAAAAATAGATTTTACCTAAAACAGCATTATAGAATTCCTCTAAAGGTTCAATGTATTTTACCATTATTGTGAAGGAAAGCATTGCAATAACTGAAACGCCAATTGCTGCGTAAGGATTTAGATTCAAGTTAATTACATCGGGTTTTAATCCAAATCCAAATATACCACCATATAGAATAATTACATGAATAACGTAAATTGGTAGTGTGTTTTGTCCGAGTTTTAAGAATAATGGAGCCTTCACTTTAAAGTTTCCATCGATAAGCATTAGGATTCCGATTAAACCAATTACTTGCCCAAAACGCATAAAAGCTGTACTGTTTAATTCATAAACTCCTTTATTGCAAAGTCCAATCATTTCTGTGAAGGAATCAAGTTGAACAAGAATAGATTGAATAAACACATTTAAAAATACAGCTATCAAAATGAATGTAATTCCAAACCAATTTTTTTTCGTTAAGTGTTCATATTTTCGAATAATGCTTCCGGTCATTCCACCCAATAATACATAGCCAGCATAGCGCATAAAGCTAAAATCGGAATATTTACCATAAAACATATTTTGAATAAAAGCAGGGAAACCATTTGGCCAATAATTTGCTTTTAAAGTTGTGCCAGCAATTCGTAATTCATCAGCCTGAATATGTGCTTTCATTTGAGAATATCCGATGAAAACCAATAATGCAGCAATTAAATAATACCAATGAATATCTCCTTTCTTGATTAAAAGATGGATTCCATAAATTAATAATAAAAACGCAATTCCAAAAGCGATAGATTGCAGAACGTGAAAAGCAGCAAACCAATCCAATTGAAAAGGGGTACCATAGTAAACAGATTTGAGAATGCTCCAAAGGTTCAATTGAATGATGTAACCCCAAAATAACAACATCGAAACACGGTTAAATCCTTTTTTTACGCGGGAATTTTGAAAAAATGGTTCATTGGATTTTGTTCCTGTTAGTAGATAAACGAAAACTAATCCAGTAACTGTGAAGAAAAGGGGAGAGGTTAAACCGTGAAGGTTATGCCAAATATTGTATAAAATATAATCCTCGTTTCGGTATTGATTAGCTAAACCTGCGCCTGTAAAATGTCCTTCGAGCATTAAAAGAATGGCAAAACTTCTTGCCATATCTATAAATTGTAGCCTGGGTTTCTTTACTTTCTCAGTATTTTGAATATCAAGTAGGGTTTCTGACACTATTGGAATGTTTTATTTAACTTCTGATGTAACAAAGAACTCAATACTATCTTGGAATCCTTTCACCTTCACTTTGAACATGTTTTTAGAAAGTCCCGACATAGTTTGCGTATCGACGACAAAAGTAACAATTGCACTTGATTTTGGCGCTACTTTAATGGAATTGAAACTTGCTTGAATCGCTGCATCTGAATTATCTAGTTCAAGTTCGATTGTTTCGGAACTAATATTATCAATTTTGAAAGAGCCTGTTATTTTATCACCTTTTTTAACTTCGCCAGCAGTAAAAATCGGGTTTAAACTTTCAATTGGAAAAGGAACTTCGCCTTTGTCAAAACTCACATTTTCTATTTGTATTTTTCGTTCAATTCCAGCTTCTCTTGAAAAAACAGAATTACTTTGATTTTTCACATCATCACTTGTAGTTTGATTAGCTGTGTATTCCCCAAAAGGAACAATTGCAAATATTAATTTCCCACCGTTTTTTGCTTTTCCTTGAATGTACTGTTTGAATTCGCCATTATTTGTTTCATTGAAATAATTGGTTAAAGACGAAATTCTTCTTTTAGTCAGATTTACGTTGTAAGCTGTTTTCGCAACGGGACTTGCAAATCCTTTAATAGTTAATGTAACTACCGAACCATTTTTTAATTCTTGCAAAATCATGTCCGTAAAAGAAATTAAATCAGCTGCGCCTTTGTCCACGTTTTTTTGAAAGAATTCATCTAAATCGCGTTGTTTTTTCGATGCTTCGTCTTGTGGAAGTCCTTTAGCAACCTCGGTTTTGTAAAGGTTATATCGTTCTTGGTATAATTTATAAGTATTGATATAGTTTTGTTTTGTAACTGTTGCCATTGAAGAAGCATCAGGCTCATCATTTCTGAAATAAAGTGTTACTGGAAGTTTTTCTTTAATGCGTTTTTGAAATTCAGTTTCGATTTTCGTTTCGATTTTTGTTTCCGTCTTCGTTTCTGTTTTAACTTCAACAATTTCAGGTGCTTTTTTAGGAGGATATTTCGCAAAAATGTCGCTGCAACAGGTTGGGTTTTTGGAGTAGTAACTTCCAATTCGGTTAGACGAAACATAAGTTGTATCGTTGTGTTTGAAAAAGTACTGATCATTAGCAGGACTATTCAATGGTAAACCAATATTTATAGGTGCTGCAAATTTGTTACCAGTAATTTTCGAGTAAAACACATCTGTTCCACCAAATCCATAGTGCCAAGAAGATGAAAAGTAAAGTTTATTCTCAACAGTATCCATCCAAGGTGTTAATTCATTGTCAATAGAATTGATTGCAGCCACGTTTGTGATTGCTTTGAAACGATTGTTTTCATCTGGAAAAGCATACCAAATATCCAAACCACCTTTTGTTCCTTCTCTATCTGAAGCGAAAAAGAGTACTTCTTCTCCGTTCAATTTACTGATGAAAGGCATCGTGTTGTTGGTGCCTAAAGGATTTATTTCTTGCTTTAGTGAATCAATTTTTGACCATTTCCCTTTAGAATAGTTGGCAACCATTATTTTACAGCGATAATTATACCCCTCATCTTCGCAGGCGCTGAAATAGAATTTCTTACCATCGAGCGAAAAGGTGCCATTTCCAGTGTTTAGTTTTTGAATGATTAAATCTTGAATTTGTTTGTTTGCTTCAAACTTCTCATTTTTTATTTCTGAAGCATACAATTTTGTTTTGTAATTTTTAGAGTAAACTTCTTGGGTTGCATCTTTTGTTGAATCTGCTCGAAGTGAAGAGAAAATCAGCCTGTTATCTCTAATTGTATGACCAAATTCTGCATCATAGGAATTAACGGATAAAGGCAATCGACTCATGGGTTGTGCTGTGTCAGCGTAATTTTTCATTGCCCATGCGCAAGCGTCCACTTCTTGAATCGATTTTCGGTAGAGGTAATCATCTTCGCCTCCACTGTAGCGTTTTTTTGCCAATTTCATCGTTTCAAAAGCTTGCTTGTAATTCCCATTTTGCTTTTGCATTAAACCCAAATAAAGTAAACTTGCTGGATAAACTAAATCGTTATCTCTGGCATAAACAAGTGCATAATATTTCTCTGCTTGGACGTAATCTTTGTAAGCTCGTTGATTTTCTGCATATTTCCAAGTAAGTTCTAGCGAATTAGAATCTTGCGCTAAAGCTTGTTTGTAATATTCAAGTGCATAATAGTAATCTCCTTTTTTATATTGCTCATCGGCAAATGAAACGATTTGTTTGAGTTTCGCTTGCGAGAAAGATTGAAAAGTGAATAGGACAAATAGAACAACTAAATGTAATCTGGACATACACGGTGAATGATTTTTTTTGGTTTAAATGTACGGATGATGTACCTAACTGCAATTTCTAAACCTCCTCGTGCGTTGCTGGCTGGAACCAATTTCGAAAAATTAATATCATAGCTTACTCCCACGAAAAAATCTTTGTAATCATATCCAAAAGAAAGGTAAGCAGCATCTCGATTTCTGTACCAGATTCCACCGTAGAGTGCTTGGTAAATTTTTGTGTTTGAGGTTACGTAATATTTCGCAGAACCCCCGAGTAATAATTCCCGGTATTTTCCTTGGTTATTGAATTGTAAACTCGGAACTGCATCCCATTTGCGATTGATTTTAAATGTTCCTTTTGCAAAAATGGTGAAGCGAATGTCTCGTTGAATTTTGTCGAAATAAAAACCTTGATTTGGACGGTTTAAGTTATAAATTCCAAAGCCTGATAGCACTTTAAAGCGTTCGTTTCTTCTCCATTCATACAAAGAACCTACACCAATGGAAATATTTGTTTTACGGTCGCTTTGGTAGTTCTCATTCGTTGCCGCTGAAGGATTAAAAATATAACCATTGTATTGACTGTCAAAATATAAAGCATCCCAATTAATTTGTCGGTGATTCATACCGAAGTTTATTCCTGGACGAATCGTATGAGTGGAGTCTTTTGTGAGTTTAAACAAACGAGAAACATTTCCTTGAACCTCTACAGTTCTAAAAGTTCCATCTCCAGCCTGATCGTGAAAAAGCAACAGTCCAACGCCATAATTCTTAAACTTTGCATCAGCTGACATTGAAAGCGTACTAAAAGGAACGGTAACACTTCTCCATTGATCGCGGTAATTGGCAATAAAACGATAGTCACCATCGAAATGACCAGCTTGCCCAGGATTTTGAAATAATTGATTGTCGTTAAATTGTGACCAATGAATGTCCTGGCCAAAACTTGTTTGGAAGAAGGAAAAAACGAGAATGGAGAGCAATATTCGTTTTGTCATTTCGGAGATTAGTCAACTAAGTTACTAAAAAAAATGAAAAATCCTATTGTTACGGATTTGTTAAGGACAAAGGAATTATTTTCCCTTTCATGAATTTGTGTGCACTTAATGTGAAGTCAGAAATGTATTCACTTATTTGTTCAGGATTCAAAGGTGCTTGGTAACCTGGAAAAGCTTCTTCTAGCATTTCAGTTTGAACCGAACCAAGGCACAAACAATTCATTGCGATAGTTGAATCTTTGTATTCTTCAGAAAACAATTCAGTGAAGCTACAAAGGGCAGCTTTAGAAGTTGAATATGCACTTAAACCTGCAAATTTCATAGAGCCTTGAAATCCACCCATCGAACTAATGTTGACAATGTGTGAATTTGACTCATTGAAAAAAGGAATAGCCGCTTGTACGGTTTCAAAAACTCCAAAAAGATTGATTTGGTAGGATTTCTGAAGTTCTTCAGCTGTAATTTCAACAAAAGGTTTATTCACTAAAAAGCCGGCGTTATTGATTAAAAAATCTATTTTTCCAATTTGTGAAAAAATTGCCTCAGCTTGTGTTTTGACATTTTTTTCAAGATCAAAAGAAAAACAACTTACACTCGGAAAACCAGCGAAGTCTACTTGCATTTTCTCCAGATTTCTAGCTAATGCTACTACTTTGAAATTTTCTCTTTGCGCGAAATTTTCAACTAGTGCTTTTCCAATTCCTCGACTAGCACCAACAATTACAACGGTTTTAGACATCGTAAGTTAGTGTAACATTCTCACTTTGAGGAATAGACTGACAAGTTAAAACATAACCTTTCGCAACTTCTTCATCGGTTAAAGAATAGTTTAATTTCATGGCAACATCTCCTTCTAAAACTTTAGCTTTACAAGAAGAACAAACACCACCGCGACAAGAATATGGAACATCTAAACCTGATTTTTCAACCATTTCAAGTATTGTACCTCCCGGAACTTGCATATCAAAAGCTGTCACTTCGTGATCAAGCGTCACTTTGATGTGACTTTTTCCTTTGAAGTTCATTTCTTTTTGTAAAATGGGAGCTACCGTCGGCGTGGTAAAAAGTTCAAATCTGATTTTGGTATCTTGAACTCCAAAGAATTTTAATACTTCTTTCGTGGATTGAATCATTTCTTCAGGACCACAAATTAAAAAGCAATCCGCTTTTAATAATTCCAGGTTTTGTTTGATTTCTGTGGTGAAATTTTCCTTGTCAATGCGTCCTTTTTTGTATCCTTCTTTCGTTTCTTGACTTAGATAATAAGTTGGATTAACGCAACTTAAAGCATTTAACTCTGCTAAAAACAGTGCTTTATCTTGGGTTTGATTTCCATAAAATAAGTTCAATTTCCCTTTTCCTTCCAAACTTTTTGCAATCGATAAAATAGGCGTAATTCCACTACCAGCTGCAATTGCAACCACATTTTTCTGCTCATCAGTCAAATGAAATCCTCCCTCTGGTTTTGAAATGTGAATTTTATCACCTGAAATAGCTTCTGAATTAAACCAATTGGAAACAATGCCTTTATCCACAGCTTTAACTGCTATTGAAAGAGCTTCATTTTCACCACTACAAATAGAGTAGGAGCGACGTTGATTTTTACCTTTTAGGAAAACTTCAACATTAATATATTGACCTGCAATAAATCCAAAGTTGGATTTTAACTCCGCTGGAATATTAAAAGTTACTTGAACAGCATCTTTCGTTAAACGTTTCAAGTCAATACTTACCTCGTGGAAACCTTTACTTCCTTTCGGTTTAAATTCTTTTTTCTTAAAAATATCAAATATCCCCATTTCTTAATCGTCAAATGAAACTAAAATTTTCTCGCTTGTCGGATGTGCTTGACAAGTCAAAATATAACCGTTTTCAACCTCGTCAGGCATCAATGCGTAATTAACGTCCATGCTCGCTGAACCTTCTAATACTTTTGCTTTACAAGTGCAACAAACACCACCTTTGCAAGCAAATGGTAAATCTGCACCTGCATCTTGAGCAGCATCTAAAATTGTTTTTCCATTGGAGTCCAATTCAAAATCAATGGTGTCACCATCCAAAACAATCTGAACTTTAGAGGCAAATGAAGGAGCTTGATTAGCTATTTCTTCTGCTGATTTTTCTTTCTTAATGTTTGAAGCGAATAATTCAAAATGAATAGAATTACTATCTACACCTTTTTCGATCAATGATTCGCGCACATTTAAAATCATTTGCTCTGGACCACAAATAAAAACCTCATCAATAGATTGATTTTTTAAAAAAGCATTGAATAATTCGCCACATTTTTCCTTGTCGATACGTCCTTTTTGGATTTTATTACCCGGACTTTCGCGCGAGAAAATATGAATGATGCGAATGCGATTTAAATACTTGTTTTTTAAAGCCTCTAATTCTTCTCTAAAAATAACGCCATAAAATCCTTTATTACCGTAAAACAAAGTAACATCGCCAACTTCTTCTTCTAGAATCGTTTTTGCAATTGAGAAAATCGGAGTGATTCCACTTCCTGCAGCGTACAAAACGTATGATTTTTTTGCGTTTTTTGCAGTAGTAAGCTTGAAATTACCAGTTGGGGTCATTACCTCTAAAGAATTTCCAACTTTAAGTGATTTGTTAGCATAAGTTGAAAAAACACCGTTTTCTATTTGTTTCACTGCAATTCTCCACTCGTTTTCAAAAGGTGAGGAACACAAAGAATAAGACCTGCGAATTTCTTCGTTATTTATAGTTGTTTTTAATGTTAAATATTGACCAGACTCGTAGTGATAGTCAGTAACTAATTCATCAGGAATATCAAAAGAGATAGATACAGCATCTTTTGTTTCTCGTTTAATATCTTTGATTGTAAGTGTATGAAATTTAGGTGTCATTTGGTTTTTTTAATTCGCCAAAGATAAACATTTGAATGAATTATATGTTTTCAAAAATGGGTTAACTTTTATGATTTACATCATATTTTAGCCCCTTAAATTTTAGTTATATTTGTCAAATAATCAGTATTATGAAAGTATTAGAAACTACCGATCTTGAGCAAAAGTTTCAAGATAAAATTGATCGAGAAGTTAAAATAGAACCGAATGATTGGATGCCCGATGCTTATAGAAAAACATTAATTAGACAGATGTCGCAACATGCACATTCGGAGGTTGTAGGGATGTTACCTGAAGCCAACTGGATTACACGTGCTCCGAATCTAAGACGAAAAGCTGTTTTATTGGCAAAAGTGCAAGATGAAGCGGGACATGGTTTGTATTTATACAGCGCAACTGAAACGTTGGGTGCGGATAGAGAAGCAACAATTGATGACCTTCATTCAGGTAAAGCAAAATATTCCTCGATTTTCAATTATCCAGCACTTTCTTGGGCTGATATTGGTGCGATTGGTTGGTTAGTAGATGGTGCTGCAATTATGAATCAGGTTGCATTGTGTCGTTGTTCTTATGGCCCGTACGCACGTGCAATGGTTAAAATCTGTAAAGAAGAATCTTTTCACCAACGTCAAGGATATGAGTTGTTGACAACACTTGCTCAAGGAACACCTGAACAAAAAGAATTAGCGCAAGATGCTTTGAATCGTTTTTGGTGGCCAGCTTTAATGATGTTTGGACCAAATGATGATGAATCGCCGAATTCTGCACAATCGATGAAATGGAAAATCAAACGTTTATCAAATGATGAATTGCGTCAAAATTTCATTGATGCAACCGTTCCTCAAGCAGAGTTGATTGGTTTAAAAGTTCCAGATGAAAACTTGAAATGGAATGAAGAAACTGGTCATTACGATTTTACACCTATTAATTGGGATGAATTTTGGCAAGTAGTTAATGGAAATGGACCTTGCAACAAACAGCGTGTTGATGCACGTAGAAAAGCAAAAGAAGAAGGAATGTGGGTAAGAGAAGCGGCTTTGGCTTTTGCAGAAAAAAGAAAGAAAAAACAATCAGCATAATCACATTAAATCAGCAATCATGTCAACAAAAGAATGGCCTCTTTGGGAGGTTTTTATCAGAAGTAAACAAGGTTTAAATCACAAACACGTTGGAAGTTTAAGAGCTGCAGACTCGACAATGGCTTTGGATAACGCAAGAGATGTTTACACGCGTCGTTCGGAAGGAATTAGTATTTGGGTAGTTGAATCAAACTATGTTCATGCCAATGACCCAGCAGATGCAGATGCATATTTTGAACCTTCTGATACAAAAATTTTCCGTCATCCTACTTTTTACGAAGTACATGAAGGAATCAAACACATGTAAACTATGAAAAACGAAGCTTTATTTCGCTATTTACTTCGATTAGGAGACGATAGTTTGATTCTTGGTCAACGTTTGGCAGAATGGTGTGGTCATGGACCTATCTTAGAAGAAGACATTGCAATGACGAATATATCGTTGGATTTAATTGGTCAAGCGATGAGTATTTTGGATTATGCTGGAGTAATTGAAGACAAAGGAAGAGATTGTGATAAATTAGGTTTATTGCGTTATGAAAAAGACTATGTGAATGTACTTTTAGTGGAGCAACCTAATGGCGATTTTGGCGATACAATGATGCGTCAATTCTTATTCGATGCTTTCCGAAAACCTTTATACGAAAGACTAGTAAATTCTTCTGATAAACAATTGGCTGCAATTGCTGATAAATCGTTGAAAGAAACACGTTACCATTTGAAACATTCTTCGGAATGGATCATTCGTTTAGGAGATGGAACGGATGAGTCTCATGATCGCATTCAAAATTCACTAAACACTTTATGGCGCTACGCTGACGAATTATTCTATACTGATGAGGTTGAAAGTGAATTAACAGCTAGTGGTATTTTGCCCGATTTGTCTGGAATTCGTTCGGAGTGGGAATCAACAGTTAAACATGTTTTCTCGGAGGCTACACTTGAAATTCCAACGAATAATTGGAAGTTTGAAGGAGGTCGCAAAGGTCGTCATTCAGAACATTTTGGGCATTTGTTGTCTGAATTACAATACATGCAACGTGCTTACCCAAATATGCAATGGTAAACAAAGAGCAGATTTATAATTGGCTTGAAGAAGTTAGCGATCCGGAAATTCCGGTGCTATCAGTTATTGATTTGGGCGTTGTTCGCGACGCCCAACTTATTAATGGAGATTGGTTGATTACTATTACTCCAACTTATAGCGGTTGCCCCGCTATGAAAACAATGGAAGAAGATATTCTTTCGAAATTAAAAGAAAAAGGAATTGATTCTGCAAAAGTAGAATTGGTTTTAGCTCCAGCTTGGAGCACAGATTGGCTTTCTGAAAATGGAAGAATCAAATTACGCGAGTATGGTATTGCACCACCCGAACATGAAGTTGATAAAAGTGTGCTGTTTGCGGAACCTACTGTAGTTCCGTGTCCAAAATGTTCATCTAGAAACACTCGAATGGTAAGTCAATTCGGAAGCACAGCTTGTAAAGCATTGTATCAATGCAATGACTGTCAAGAGCCATTCGATTATTTTAAGTGCTTGAAGTAGGGTTTACTCATTCTTATAAGTAGTATAGTTTTTCAATATTTTACAAGGATTTCTCTTGTTATTTTCTTTTTTTATCGGCTGAATAAAGCACTTCATATAAAAGCATAATATTTTTTCTTTTACTAAATAAGGCTTTGAACTTGTTTCACAGAATTTTTTTTATTATTTAGTACTATGTATTGCATAATACAATTTAAAACATATATCTTTGTCTAAAATTAGTACTATGAGTCTAGAGAACACACAGGCACAAATGCGAAAAGGAATTTTGGAATATTGCATTCTAAGTATTCTTGCAAGAGGGGAAGCCTACCCGTCCGAGATTCTCGAAGCATTGAAAAATGCGAAACTATTGGTCGTAGAGGGAACTTTATATCCATTGTTAACGAGATTGAAAAATGATGAACTACTTTCCTATCGCTGGGAAGAATCCAATTCGGGACCGCCGCGAAAATATTATCATATCACAGATACAGGTAATACATTTTTAAGTGAATTAGACAAAACCTGGACAGAATTAAAAGAAGCTGTCGAATCATTAACCAAAAAATAAGAAATCATGTATAAAACAATATCCATTCATTTACAAGGAACGCCATTTCAAATCGAAGAAGGTGCCTACGAAATTTTAAGAAATTACTTAGACAGATTAAAAAAAGTACTTCACAATCAAAAAGGTTCAGAAGAAATAATTCAAGATGTTGAGCTAAGAATGGCAGAGCTTTTCACTAAGCAATTGTTACCTTCTAAAAAAGTGATTGAACAACCAATGGTAGAAGAAGTGTTGGCAATTCTTGGAAATCCAGAAATTTTCGGAGAGGATGAACCTACAACAGAAAAAGAAACTTACACTACATCAGAAGCAAGAGTTGACAAAAGACTTTTTCGCGATGAAGAAAATGCAATTTTAGGTGGTGTGTTGGCTGGGTTTGCAAACTATATGAATTGGGACGTTACAGTAATACGTGCTGTATATGTTTTACTTATCATTTTTGGAGGATTCGGTTTTCCACTTTACATTGTTCTTTGGATAATTACACCAAAGGCAAAAACGAGTTTTGAAAAATTACAAATGAAAGGGAAACCTGTCAATCTAGAATCTATGAAGTCTGAGATTGAAAACGCTGCTGAAAGAATCCAAAAAAAATCGAAAGCATGGACAAAAAAAATCAATGAAGAGCAAGGAATTCAAACTGGACTTAAAAAATTGATTCGTATTGTATCTGTATTCTTTGGTCTAGGTGCCTTGTTGTTGGGAACAGCTTTTTTTATTACTGCAATTGTTTTTCTATTTGGAGATCCTGATTTTATTCCGGCACAAATAAATGGTGAATTTATGTCTTTGGGTGACTTTGGGACTTTAATTCTAGAATCTCCAACAGATTCTGACTATTTAATTTGGGGAATTATCTTCACGGCTTCCTCGGTCATTGGTTTGCTTTGGTTTACAGGAATTCGCGCAATATTCGCTTTTAAATCTTCTATAATTCGCTACTCTTCGTTTAGTTTGATTTTTATGATGGTGGTTGGAATTGTTCTACTTTCATTGACTGGTGCAAAAACGGGAAGAGCTTTCGCGATAAATGGGGAAATTGAAAAGGATTTATTTACTGTAGATACAACTGTATTACACTTGAACTTTGACCAAGCTACAGGAGTTGATAAACAAGGCTTTAAAACCATTAGCAGAGGGGATAGAGGTGTAATTAAAGTTGCCAACAAACGCATTTATTTACACGGAATTGAAATTGAATACAGAAAATCAACAGATTCTATTTTTCATGTTAAACATTACTTCACTGCAAACGGACGCGATCACCAAAAAGCAATTTTGAAAGCAAAAAATATTGAGTTTAAAACGAATTTAATTGGCAAAACAGTTCAAGCGAATACATTTTACACGTTTCCAGTTCAAGACAAATTGAGAGATCAAAAAGTAAAATTAATCGTTGAAGTTCCTCAAAATGCTAAAGTTAAAGTAAACGGAAAAATTGTGTATCCATTCCTTGAAGACGAATTGGAGACTAAAGTGGAAGAAAATTCACACGCCTACATTCAAGGCGATGGTGAATATGATAGTTGGTAAGAAAGATAGTAGTTGCTTTTCTTTTTTCGAATCGAAAATATAGCTTTTGGATGAAATAGGTTAAAGACACTTTTAACCTATTTCAACATCCAGCCCCAACTCATCGCAACAATTCCCAAAAACAAAATACCTAAACTTATCGCTAAAGCAAATCGTTTCACAAATGACATTCTGCTTTCCAAAATTGGCAACATTTTTATACGAACTTCCCTGCTTTGATTGGTTGTGAGGAAAGTGACCAAAACCCAAACGAAAGTTGTTAATAGTGTAACTACCAACACACGTGATTCTTGCATTGGATATTGACTAAATGGTAAATCTGAATGAAAACTAGGATAAAGTAAGGTGAAAACAGCCGAACTCAACATAGCACTTAATTGTGACCACGCATTGATGCGAAACCAAATCCACCGCAAAATATAAACTGGGGCAACACCTGCTGAAATGGAAAAGGTAAATTTGATGAGACTTTGTAAATTGTCAACGTAGAACGCGAAAATAATAGCAAGAAGACTCAGAATTAACATCATCGCAAATGACACTTTTTGTACTTGTTTTTCTTTCAGATTTGGCAACAAATTTCCTTTCATCACATCAATTGTTAAGAAAGACGCGCCCCAATTCATCAAGGATTCAGCCGTTGTAATGAACATACCAAAAAATCCAAGTAACACAATCGGTTTCATTGTAGCTGGAATAACTTGAAAAACGCTATCAACGTAATGGATTTCAGGATTTACTTGATTGCTTTTCAATCCGAGAATAAGTAAAATATGCCCCATCATAATAAAGCTCGCTACAAACGAAATCGCAATTGGTAATAAACC
>JBILQY010000272.1:0-4090 GCA_044372955.1 Crocinitomicaceae bacterium
TGGACAACAGCAGCTGGCATTCCACCAACTAAAACAAAGCGTTTGAAATGCTTCGTCATACGTTCATGGATAGCATCCGCTTTAAAATCTAAGAGCACTTTTCGGTCAAAATCTTCTCCTAAGCCATCCAAAAATTCAGTAAAACACATTGGACGCATTAACATGTAATCTACACGACCAACTGGAAAAGATATTTTTTTTGTTTCCATCAAATTCTCTAGTAAGGAACCTGCAGCTATTACGTGAATATGATTTGCCTCCTCATAAAAGTAACGTAAGATTGCAACAGCTTCAGCAGAAAATTGAATTTCATCGATGAATAATAAGCACGTTCCTTTAGAAACTGTAACTTTACTATGGAAATAAATATCTTCTATAAGCTCGTGTACATTTTTGTCTTTTTCAAACAAACTACGATCTGCTTTTTGTTCCAAATTCAAACTTATAAAAACATCAAATTCTTTTGCAAAATCCTTTATAACGGTAGTTTTTCCAACTTGTCTTGCTCCTCTGAGAATTAGTGGTTTCCGAAGGTCGTCTTCTTTCCATTTTTTCAATTCATTAAGAATGTTTCTGCGTATCATCTCACTCAATTTGAATACAAATATAGTTTATATTGTAATAAAAAGACGGTAAATTTTTCGTTTTTTTGTATCAAAAAGACGGTAAATTATTTAAAATGTTGTATCAAAAAGACGGTAAATTATTTTATATTTTGTAATAAATAGATGGTCAATTATTTGATTTTAAGTAACAAAAAGACGGCAAATAGTTCAGTTTTTTGTAATAAAAAGACGGTTAATTTTTATTATTTATATATCAAATGGATGGTTAAAATGTTTATTTTAATTATTAAAATGAGGGATAAATAATGGTTAAAGTATACTATAATGAGGGTTAATTAATTTCTGTTTTTAATTTAAAGGGTTTTATTTTGCTAAAAAAAACTAGAAATTGAAAGTTTAGAGTGCTTTAAGAGGAGGTTAAGTAATTGAATTTAAAAAGGATTTGAGGCTAAAATAAAAATGAGATTTTTCTAATAATTCAAGTATACTTTGTCTTCAAGGGAATATTTCTTTATAAAAAAGATTAATTTTCTCTCGATTCAATTCAAATAATCATCAATAATTTGTTTGATTTATTATATTTACCACGTGCGAAGAATTTTTTTAGTTCTTGTTTTGTTAATTGCAGCTTGGCAATTTGTTGGCTTTTTCACTTATTTTGAGTGGGAACATTACCACATTCGCAAGGATATCAAGCGCGCTTTGAAGCACAGTGTTCCTGAAAATCAATTAAAAGAGTTTGATTTTACAGCCAATGAAATGAAAAAATTGACTTGGATTAAAGCACATGAGTTTAAATTGAACAATCACTTTTATGATGTTATTGAGCGAACACACACGCGAAAAGGATACC
Source organism: Crocinitomicaceae bacterium (assembly GCA_044372955.1). Taxonomy (GTDB): domain Bacteria; phylum Bacteroidota; class Bacteroidia; order Flavobacteriales_D; family Crocinitomicaceae; genus UBA952. Next base: position 1,420 of record JBILQY010000272.1, read on the forward strand.
ACTTAAAATGTATCGACGATGTTCAAGAAACAGAACTTTTTCAAAGATTAGATGAATCAACAGCTTTTAACTTGAGTCATTCTTCTTCCTCATCACCTCTCAAATATTGGTTGAAATTATTGAAAACCCCCTATGATTCTGACTTCTTCGCCATTCAAGTTAGTAATGGTTTTACAATTGTTGAAACTAGACTTATGATTTTCTTTTATAATTCTAAAGATTCTACACCTTACCCTCCATCAGTTTTTACACCACCAAAATCTTCAATTTCTTAAGTTCAGACGAGGATAAAAAATCCTTTATTTATTGATTAAAAAATTGAAAAAATGAAAAATAATATAATTTACTTCATTTGGCTATTTGTGTTTTGTCCAGTCGTTTCGTTTTCGCAAGAATTCAAATGTGGATTAAATTCAAAATTAGCTAAGTTATATGCTGAAGATCCACAGCTTGAAAAGGATCATGAAGCCTTGTTTAAAAATGGTTTTCAGGAAGTTAAAAAAGGAACTAACAAAATGGTGGTTTTTACCATTCCAATAGTCTTCCATATTATTCATTACAATGGCTCTGAAAACATCAATGACGCCCAAGTTTATGATGCTGTGCGAATTATCAATGAAGATTTTCGATCTTTAAATGCGGATACATCGATAATAATCCCAGAATTTAAATCAATCTATGCAGATGTTGGGATTGAGTTTAAATTGGCAACTAAAGATCCAGCTGGGAATTGTACAAATGGAATAGAACATATCTATTCGCATGAAACATTTCAAGGCGATGATTATTCTAAGTTAAATCAATGGCATCGTTCAAAGTACTTGAATGTATGGATTGTGGATAAAATGGAAGATGGTGTGGCAGGATATGCATATTACCCAACCTCGGTTGATGGAATGAATTTTTTCAGAGATGGAATTATAATCTTAAACAATTACATCGGTTCATTTGGAACGGGGACTGTTAATGGTTCGCGTGCACTTACTCACGAAATAGGTCATTATTTAGGACTCGCTCACCCGTGGGGAAGTACCAACGAACCAGGTGTTTCATGTGGCGATGATTTTATCCCAGATACTCCAATTACAAGAGGTTCGAACCTAGTCTGTAATCTGAATTTACAACAATGTAATGCTGGTATCATTGAAAACGTTCAGAATTTTATGGATTATTCCTATTGTTCAAATATGTTTACAGCTGATCAAGCTACAGCGATGCGAAATATTCTTCAAGGCGAGGCAGGAAATAGAAATATTTTGTTATCGGAAGCAACTCGCTATGCAACTGGAATAGATTTAACGACAACCCCAATTTGTGCACCAATCGCTTATTTCAAATCGGATTTAAAAGTAGCATGCATAGGAGAAAATGTACAGTTTACAGATCAAAGTTATAATGCTGAGGTAACAGGACGACAATGGTTTTTTCAAGATGGAACAGCAAGTTCATTAACAAGTCTAAATCCAGTTGTAACTTTTTCATCACCGGGCTATAAACAGGTTAAATTAATTGTTTCTAGTGCAACAGGTCAAGATTCGGTAGTGAGTAATAATTACATTTTTATTTCAACAGATTGGGCAGATTTTACAGGACCAACTTCTATCGATTTTGAAAATCCTACTGCGAACTGGTTTATAGTTGACAACCCAGAGGATAATAAAGGAAATTTTGAATTGATTTCTTCCAATGGATTTAACAATTCAAGATGCTATCGATTAGATAATTTCAAAGATGTATCTAATGCCACTCAGTTTTCAAATGATTACTTTTACAACGATCGTTTAGGAGGAACAATTGATGCCTTGACAACGCCATCATTTGATTTGTCAACAACTACAAACGTTGAGGTATCGTTTAAATATGCTTATGCAACGAATGCAGATGCTTTGGAAAATATTACTGAAACTTTAAGGGTTTATTCTTCTAGAAATTGTGGTAAAACTTGGAATCTAAGAGAAACCATTACAGGAGCTGAGCTTTTAACTGCTGGTAGTTTTGGATATACAAATTTTGTTCCTTCCACTAGTAACTTTTGGAAAATAGGTTCATTTGTTTACAACGCAAGTAGTCAAGATGTAAATACGCGTTTTAAATTTGAGTTCACAGCTTCGGATTATTCTAATAATTTCTATTTGGATGATATAAATATTGGTGGGATTTTAGATGTTTCTTCCATCTCCGGTGGGTCAGATTTTACAGTTTATCCAAATCCAAGTTCTGCCGATGGCGCAATTATCATGAGTTTTTATAATGATTCTTATCCAACAACGATTTCAGTTCGTGATGCTTTAGGGAAATTATTGTTTTCTTATGAAGTGACTGAAATGAATCAAGATGTTAAATTTAACTTGTCCGAGAAAATGAATTTATCTGCGGGATGTTATTTTGTTTCAAAACAAACAAGAACTGGAAGTTTAAGCAAGAAATTGATGGTTCTAGGAAATTGAAAATGAATTGCTTAATCTAACTTTTGAATCAAATCTAATAAGAGGAGGTTGATGGAAAAATGGTCAACTTCCTCTTATTTTTTTAAAAAATCAACCAACAAAATCTATAATTATCGAATGAAAAATTTACAATTCATACTGCTGCTTTTTATGTTAGCATTTATCCCATTTATGAATGCTCAACAAAAGGTTGTAGTGAATGACAAATATGGAAATCCAATTCC
>JBILQY010000274.1:0-4080 GCA_044372955.1 Crocinitomicaceae bacterium
GTGGAATGTAAAGCGGTCGTTGATGATCGGAATAAAATCCATGGTCTGAAATAATCATCACGGTTGTATCTTCATCGATGAGTTCAAGTTTTCTGAACAGCATCATGTCATGGAAACGATAAGCCGCTTCTACTATTTCATTAAAATTTTCATAATCTTCCTCTAGTATTTCAGGTCTTCTAGGAGGGTAATATTTCATTGCTGTATGACTAAAATGGTCGATAGCATCGTGATAAATAGCCATAAAATCCCATTCAGTCTCAGCTAAAAGGTAGGTTGAAGCGGCATGAACACTCGCGGCATTTGCTAGAATTTTCAGAACAGATGCTGTTCTTGGGTGCTGTCTTAATTCTTTATTGTGGGCAATATTTGGAATAAAAGGAATCGCCATAGACAAGGTTATCTCATGCGGATGAACTCTGAATTCTTTCATCGTTTCAGCTAATTCAGCAGGATGAACAGTGCCGTTGGGCATTTCCCAAGGTTCGTCAATTGGTTTGTTAGCAAGCTGATAAAGATTAGAAACCATCACACCATTAATTGGTTCAGCAGGATTACTCGGCCACCAAGCAACTACATTACTCTTAAGTCCTTCTTGATTGAAGATGTTCCAAATTGCTTTGACTTTTCTGGAAGTAGAAGAAACAGGGCGCAATGAATCGCCGTTTGGTGTAGGCTCAACAAAACCTCCAATGCCATGTTTATCCGCTCGAAAGCCCGTTGCTATACTTGTCCACAACATGGGTGATAGGGGCGGATCTAACGTTTTTAGTTTTCCGTACACGCCTTCTTTCATCAAACTTTCAAGTGCAGGCATTTTCCCTTGTTTGATTAAAGGTTCAATTACCTTCCAGTCTGCTGCGTCCCAACCAATTAAAAGAAACTTACTTTTTTTTGACATTTGAATTAATGTTTTTGCTTGATTCTTTTTTAGCTTTTTCTATTTTCACTACTTCTCTCCATTTTCTAAGACCAATATGACCAAGTGCTAAAATTCCTAGGGAACCTTGGGTAGTAATGATGTATTCTTCTTTTTTCATAAAAATAAAAGTATAAAAAAAAGCTGCCCGAGAGCAGCTTTTAAAAAAGTTATCCGCCTTAGCGGGATAAAATTAGTTTTTCACAAAGTTTCCTTTAGCAACTTTTCCAGAAGCACCAGTGATTGTATAAATGTACATTCCTGTGTTCAATTCTGAAATATTAACTGAAGTTGAAGTTTCAGTAGCAACTACTTTACCATCTAATGCAGTGATAACAACTGAAGCAACTTCTTCATTCATTTTGATGTTTAGTACATCTGTTGCAGGGTTAGGGTAAACAGAAGCGGTAATTACTTCATTTTCCTCAACACCAACATAACCAGTTGTAATATTGTCTAACCACAAAGTTGTTCCAGGTGAAGCAACAGCATTGTTAGAAGAAACTGCTACAATATACAATTGATTAACTGTACCTGTAGCTTGAGGATTAGCAGCAACAGGAAGTGACATTGTACCCCATGCATTTGTTGTAGCTGTAAATTCAGCAAAAGCTTGGTATAATATTACATCGTCAGCATCGCCAGCAGCTAAAGTATCATAAAGATTAACAATTACAATTCCAGTATCTGAAGCAACTCTTGTGTATTTGTAAGCAAAAGAAATAGACAAATTAGCAGGATTATTAATAGGTCCATTAATAGTTTGTTGTGCTAATCCTATAATTGTATCAGAACCCCATTGAAGTGCTGCATTTAACGATGGGTTGTTTACAGTTTCTAATTTAGCTGATTTAGTACCAGCAAATGGAGCCGTAGTCTCTGCTGTAAACAATCCAACTCCCCAACCTGTAGTTTGAGTAACACCTGGAATTGGAGAAGAAAAAGCTGCTTCAAAATCACCGTTAACGATAATTTGAGCATTTGATGCAAAAGAAGCTGCGATTAAAGCAACAGAAAGTAAAAGTTTTTTCATTGTATTGATTTTTAGAATTTGGAAGCAAATATAGCAGATTAATTCTATTATCAGTTACAATGATTTCAAAAAAAAAGCTGGACTAGCCAACTTTTCTTTATTTTAAAAAAAAATGGTTGATATACAATGATTTTTTTAGTCATTGAACCTTCAGCAAATTTAACATTTACCATATAAACTCCAGTAGCTAATCCATTCATATCCACAGAGAACATATTGTCTTTAACTGCTCCAGAAGAAATAACTTGTCCAGTTGTTGAAATAATACTCACAACACCTTCAGTTAAATCTCCATTTACAACAACATTCACAGAATTGTTCGCTTGATTAACAAATTTAACTAAACTTTCAATTTCTTCTTCATTTAAACCAACACCCATTGCACCTGTCATAATTCCTCCGTTGGGTGTAGCGTTGTATGCATAATCTTTTACAACTAGTGTATCAGCTAATGCATCAACATCTAATCTTGCCCATCCATAGTGCGTGTTTCCACCAACCAACAATGTTAGATTTAATTCCTTCCATTGTGAAAATGTTCCATATCGCCTTTACTTTTCTTGAGTGAGAAGAAACAGAGCGAATGCCGCCATTTCCATCTGGTTCAACAAAGCCAAGAACACCATGGTCGTAAGGTCTTTTTCCTGTTGCCATCGATGTCCAAAGCATAGGAGAAAGGGGTGGGTCAAGTGTTGCTAGTTTTCCTCTAACTCCATTATCAACAATACTTTTAATAGCAGGCATAAGACCATTTGCCATTAATTTATCAATGATTTTCCAATCCGCTGAATCCCAGCCAACAACAACAACTTTATTTTTTTTCAATGTCTTTATTTTGATTTTCTTCCCATTCTTTTTTTGCCTTTTTCCATGCTCGAATTCCAACGTTTCCTAAAGCAAGTAATCCAAGTGAACCACCAGGAGGAACTATAAATTCTTTTTTCGTTTTTTCGTTGACAATTTTTTGTTGCTTCATAACGATTTTAATTTTCTACTTTATTGCGATATAATTCAGGATGCACAGCCACAGCTAAGTCTTCCCAATTTGCAGAAAGTTGTAAAAATTCAATAATTCTTTTTAGTTCTACTTCTGTATTGGAAATGAGTTCTTTATACCAAACATCGATGTATGGAATCGCATTTACTTCAAAAAAACTATAGGTTTTCTTTAAATGCAATTCGTAAATGGTTTTGAATTTTTCCCTTTCAGAAGATTGGTCTTTTCCCAACATTTTTTCTTGAGAGCGCAAAATTTCCTCCAAATCACGGCGCATAAAAAGAACGCGATAGTTCAACGATTTATCTAAAAAGAGTGGAAGAGGAGTAACAATTTTTATTACTTTACCATTGGCATCTTTTAAAAAAGAATTGTCTTTAACGATGCCTTTTACAGCTTCTAACTCATAGTAACCTTCTGGATTATTGATGTCTTTTTCACGCAAACCATCAGATAAAATTGGTAGCGAAGTGTTTTCCATTATTTGCATCATTAACGATGTACCTGAACGAGGTAGTCCCGTTACAATTGTTATAGTTTCCATTTACACTAAAAGATTTAAAGGGAAACAAAGCTACTAAAAATGATGGTTTAGGATTCGATGAAGCTAATAAAGATTAAAATTGCTTCATTACAATTTTATTGCGATGAATTGCGATAATTCCTTTTGTTTCAAGTTGTTTTAATAACCTAGAAATCACTACTCTTGATGAATGTAAATCGTCAGCGATTTGTTGGTGTGTATGATTTAATTCCATACTTCCCATTAATTTCACTTGGTCAGTTAAATATCTTAACAAACGTTCATCTAAGCGCATAAATGCCATAGCGTCAATCGTTTCCATTAATTCCATCATACGCGAATGGTAACTTGAAAGAATGAAACTTCTCCAAGATTTGTATTTATCCATCCATTTATCCATGTTCTCTACGGGAAACATCAATAATAAGGAAGGTTCCATTGCAGTCGCTTTGATTTGACTATCGACTTTTCGAACACAACATTGTAAGGTCATTGCACAAGTATCACCACCCTCGATGTAGTATAAAAGTAGTTCATTACCAGATTCATTTTCTCTTGAAACTTTAATAGAGCCACTAATTACAATAGGAATCATTAATAATTCATCA
>JBILQY010000275.1:0-4073 GCA_044372955.1 Crocinitomicaceae bacterium
TTTGCTTTTGAGTTTACTTTTCATCCTGTTTGAAATAGCATTATTAAAGTTCTGGAAATAGATAAACAATGAAACTACTTTTAAAAAGCGCCAAAATCCTCGATAAAAGCTCTGAATTTGACAATCAAATCAAGGATGTTTTAATCAATAATGGGAAATTTGAAAGAATAGAAAATATAATTTCTGACGATGAAGCACTTGTTATTGATTCAGAAAACTTACACTTATCGCAAGGTTGGGTGGATTTAAAAGCAGATTTTTGCGACCCTGGATTTGAACACAAAGAAACCATTTCGTCAGGTTTGGACCAAGCAGCTTTTGGTGGCTATACACATATTTGCATTTTGCCAACAACACAACCAATCGTTGACGGTAAATCACAAGTGGAATACATTTTAAGTAAGGCTTCCAATCACGCTGTTTCCATTCATCCAATTGGAGCAATAACTAAAGGTTTAAAAGGCGAAGAATTGGCTGAAATGTACGATTTATTCCAAAGTGGCGTTCGTTTGTATTCCGATGATTTACATCCAGTTAGCGCAGGAATTATGTACCGTTCTTTGTTATATACCAAAAACTTCGGAGGAAAAGTAATTGCCTTTTCACGCGATTATTCTTTAGCTGGAAAAGGAATGGTAAACGAAGGAATAGCTTCTACCAAAACAGGTTTAAAAGCCGACCCAAGTATTGCCGAAATTATTCAAGTGGAACGCAATTTACGCTTGGTTGAATACGTTGACGGAACCATTCATTTAACAGGAATTTCGTGTGCAGAAAGCGTTGAATTGATTCGTGAAGCAAAGAAAAAAGGCTTGAAAGTTACCGCTGATGTCAACTTGCTGAACCTCTTGTTTACGGAGCAAGATATGTTGGATTTTGACTCAATTTTGAAAGTTTTACCTGTTTTGAGAACCGACAAAGACCGTATGGAATTGTGGCACGGCTTGATGGACGGAACGATTGACACCGTAGTTTCTGACCACCGTCCAATGGATCAAGAAGAGAAAGAATTGGAATTTGACAACGCAAGTTTTGGGGCGTTTCAATTACAAACTTTATTTGGTGCTTTGAATCGTACCACACATATCGATTTAGCGAAGTTTGTAAACAGCGTTTCGCACAATGCAAGAAAAATAGCACAAATCGAAAACCATTCGATTGCAGTTGGAAATTTGGCAGACGTTACCGTTTTTGACCCTAGTTTAGAATGGGAATTAAACCAAGAAAATTTACTTTCGCAACATCCGTACAATCCGTTCTTTGGAGAAAAACTTACAGGAAAAATCATCGCAATTGTGAACGGTGGTAAATCAATCATTCAAAATTAAGCTGGTGTCAAAAAGTTCATTTATAAAACAATTCTTCAAGGAAAAAAACATGGTAGGTGCGATGGCGCCAAGTTCTCGTTTTTTAGCAGCTAAAATGCTGAATCACTTACCGATAAAGGAAGCAAAAATCATCATTGAATTAGGTCCAGGCACAGGCGTTTTCACCGAAAAAATCATTGAAAAAATGGGTCCCGACACCCAACTAATTGTGGTGGAATTAAACGATACGTTCTTTGAAGCCTTGCATAAAAAGATTGACCACAAAAACGTACACCTAAAACACGGTTCAGCTACCGAAATCAGCAACTATTTGAAAGAACTTGGCCTTGAAAAAGCAGACTTAATTATTTCTTCTTTGCCGTTAGCAGTAATTCCATCCGAGATTCGACAGCTTATACTTTCAGAGGTTAAAACCCACCTGAACAATCAAGGGCAATTCGTACAATTCCAATATTCTTTACAATCGCGCCGCGCCTTAAAAAAGATTTTCAGTTCTGTAAAATTGAATTACACTCCGCTCAACTTCCCTCCTGCTTTTGTTTATACGTGCAGTAATAGTTGATGCTTGATTTTGGATTCTTGATGCTTGATTTTGGATTTTGGATTCTTGATTTTGGATTTAATTGGTTGAGTTAGAAACAGTACATTTAATCAAAACCTTCTTTTTCAATCAAACATTAAACATTAAAAATCAAAAATCATTTAGCGCCATTTCCGCCTACATCTCCAAGTTTTCTCGCGAAGCTACCACGCCACCTTAAGCCGCAAAAGAGCTTCTTCAGTCGCTTTTTCCAGCTTGTGGCTGTGTGCTTCTGCTCACAAAGCTTTCCGATTTCGTCGGGGCGTGGGATTTTTTCGCTACGGACGATAACTAATTATATTGATTTTATTACCAAGTTTCAATATCTGTTAATGACGAAAAAACTTTTAAACACTAAAACTCGGCATTTAGAAACCTTTAGTTTGGCATCATTCAACTCCTTTTTATTTGCTATTAATTTATATTTTTGCTTAAATCGGCAAATAAAATGCTGTGAAGTTATAACCAACCTTATAAAGCCGACAGACAAACTTATAATGACACCAGATAACCAACTTGAAACCGCATTGCTACACTCGCTTATTTTTAATCGCTTTCTTAATAAAATTATCTATGCAACAAGTCATTGATTTTATTTCGGGCTTTACTAAAATGAGTGAAGATGAGTTGTGTTTTATTGCCGATAACCTTCAATTAACTTCATATAAAAAAGGGGAAATACTAATAAAGCAAGGACAGATACCGAATAAAATGGGTTTTGTTATAAAAGGTATTGTACGCGGTTATTATACCGAAGAAAACGGAATGGAACACACCCTTGGTTTTGCCTTTGAGAACCATCCTTTAGGTGCTTTCGACAGCTTTACACAACAAACTCCAATTGGCTACAACGGTATTGCCATAGAAAATACCGACATCATTTGGATTAGTCAATCTGCCTTTTACAACCTTCTAGAAACCTACCCCAACTATGAAAAAGTAGTTAGGAGCATCTTAAGCCAATATATGACTCTTGAGGGCGAAAAAGTAAAGCTACTCCGAATAACTTCTGCCAAAGAAAGATATAAAGCACTGCTTGAATCACAGCCCAGTTTAGTTCATAGATTACCGCTAAAACACATTGCTTCCTATCTTGGAATTACGCTAGAAACATTAAGCCGCATCCGAGCACAGAAATAAGCTACACAACACTGTCTTTAGTTGTTACATCACCTGATTATTTGACATTTGTCAAATGCTATAAGTAAATACCTGCTTATTTTTGTCGTTCAAAATTTTCTAAATAACCACCCTTTAATAATACTTAACAGTATGATACGCAAAAGTTATATCACCTTATATTTTCTCTTTATAACCTCTATAGTCCCTCTTGCTCAAACAAAAATCAATATCAAGAATATTGAAATAGTGAGGGACGAGTATGGTGTGCCACACATCTATTCCGAAACTGATGCCGAGGCTATTTATGGCTTGGGATGGGCGCAATGCGAAGATAATTTCAATGTGATGCAGGAGAATTATGCTGCTTCTAAAGGACTTGCTGGTACCTTGTTAGGCAAAAATGGTGCAGCTGCAGATTTTATTTATCAGTCGCTTGGCATAAATGAATTTGTGGAGAAAAGATATGCACTTGATGTTGATGCACAAACACATAACCTCATTCAATCTTATGCCGATGCGCTGAACAGATATGCAGAGACACATCCCGAAGAGCTACGTAGTAAGAAGCTATTTCCATTAAAAGCAAAAGACATTGCTGCCAACTATACTTTTCAAATGCTTATGCTCCATAAGGCAGTGGTGGAGTTGGCTAAGGTTTTGAAAGATTACAAGGAAGAAATGAGCCCAAAAGAATTAAGGGGTTCAAATGTAATGGCATACGGACCTCCATTTACACAGGACGGCAAAACCTATTTGGTTGGCAATCCACACCAGCCCGTAACAGGACCAGCTTGCTTTTGGGAAGTAGCTCTTCACTCGAAAGAAGGACGGGAAATACACGGGGCTACGTTTGCAGGAGGCGGGATGCTACCCGTTTTGGGTGTAACTCCCAATCTTGGATGGAGTATGACGAATAACTATCAGAACTCTTCCGATGTGTATAAGCTAGAAATGCACCCCAAGAAAAAACTCACCTATAAGTATAATGGCAAATGGCTTGTGCTCGAAAAACGAAAAGTTAAATTGAAGGTGAGGTTGGGCGG
>JBILQY010000424.1:0-2721 GCA_044372955.1 Crocinitomicaceae bacterium
TGTTGGGTCCGTAGGCCGCTATTGGAGCAGTACGGTTAGTGGTACCTACTCACGCTACGTCCGCTTCAACAGCAGCAATGCCGACATGCACACCTATTACCTAGCAGACGGCTACTCTGTTCGTTGCCTCAAAGAAACAGTCGGTTCTATCGGTGCACTCAATTGTGGCAGCGCAACCGTAACAGGAAATCTCATTTCAGGAACAGCAGCAAGTGGTGTAAGTGCAAGTGTACCCTACACAGTTGGTAATGGTGGCTACTATGCAGCTCAAATTGTTTCTTCAACGGGCGTTACTGGATTAACAGCTAACATTTCACTAGGATTGTTTGCCAACGGGGCAGGAAGTTTGGCTTATTCCATTTCAGGAACACCGAGCGCAAGTGGCACAGCTAGTTTTGCTTTAAATGTTGGTGGGCAAAGTTGCGCCTTAAGCATTGTTGTATATGGTGTTCAGCCCGCGTATCCAACAGGATCAGTTTTTTGCAATGGAGCGACTATTGTAAATGATGTAACCAACCCAACCACAGGAAGAACTTGGATGGATAGAAATCTCGGTGCGTTTCAAGTTGCAAATAGTGTAACTGATGATGCTTCTTATGGTGATTTATTCCAGTGGGGTAGAAAAAATGATGGCCATCAGTGCCGTAATTCTTTAAATACAGCAACGCTGAGTAGCACCGATCAACCCCCTCATGGTAATTTTATTACATCCTCTTCAGACTGGTTGACAGTTTCCAATAATAATCTTTGGCAGGTTTCAAGTGGAACAAACAACCCTTGTCCGTCTGGATATCGTGTTCCAACCGATTCTGAAATGAGCAGTGAAGTTGCTAGTTGGAATTCTTCAAATCCAATTGGTGCGTTTTCATCATCTTTGAAACTGCCTTATGGTGGATTTCGTTATAATTCAAATGGGTTTTTAGGAAATCCGGATAGTTATATTGGACAAAGTGGTTTTTATTGGACAGGCACAACAAATGGAACTGATTCAAGATACATGGTGTTTAATAATAGTTCTGGAAATTTGTATGCTAATTTACGTTCCTATGGAATTTCGGTGCGTTGTATCAAGGAACTTGTTGGAACAATTGGTTCCATTAATTGTGGTGGAGCTTCAACCACAGGTACAGTTTACGTTAATTCACCTGTTAATGGGGTAAGCGTGAGTGTTCCTTATACGGGAGGTAACTCTGGAACGCACAATGGTCAAACTTTATCATCCATGGGGTTAGCTGGGCTCACAGCAACCCTAGTTTCTGGAAATTTCGCTAATGGATCAGGATCACTGATTTATAATATTACGGGTATAACTTATTCAAGTGGAATGGCTTATTTTTTATTGAATATTGGTGGAAAGTCTTGTACACTTTCACTTTCTGTCGAACAAAACCTAATTGGTCAATATCCAACAGGAACAATATTTTGTAATGGTGAAACAGATGTTGTTGACGTAATTAACCCATTTACTGGAAAAACATGGATGGATCGTAATTTAGGAGCATCACAAGTTGCATTAAGTAGCACCGATTCAGCTGCCTATGGTGATCTTTACCAATGGGGAAGAAGAAGTGATGGTCATCAGTGCAGAAGTTCTTTAACTACTTCTGTTTTAAGTAGTAGTGATCAACCAACACACAGTAAATTTATTACGTCACCAAACTTCCCATATGATTGGCTTAACCCTCAGAACACTAATTTATGGCAGGGTGTAAATGGTGTCAATAATCCTTGCCCTATTGGTTATCGTTTACCTTCTATAACAGAATTAAACGATGAACGCATTAGTTGGGTGCAAGAACCAATTAATAGTAGTAATAATTCAACTGGCGCTTTTTTATCTCCTTTAAAATTAACTTTAGCTGGAAATCGAGATTATGATAATGGTAATTTAAATGTCGTAGATACTGATGCCTATTATTGGAGTAATACCGTTTTTAATACAGAATCAAAGTTGCTAAATTTTAACACCAATGGTTCTAGCATATATTCTACACTTCGAGTGCATGGTTTCTCTGTTCGTTGTATCAAAGATTAAAAATTAGAACTTTGTTATAAAGAAAATAGCTTTAAATTATTTAGATGAGGTGTTACAAAATTTCATGAAGATGGTTTAAGTTAACCAGCATCATTTCCTGTGATTTTCAAAAATGGAACAGTCCGATTGTGGAATCCTATTATGTTTTCGGAACACCTACCATGTTTTTATTGGACAACAAAAGAGAAATTCTTCTGAGACCGAATTCCGTTAAACAAATAGATGCTTGGGTTGATTGGTTTTTAATCCAAGGTAATCGCTAGAATCTGGTAATATGACATTTTAAGCTTATTTAGATATCGAAATATAAAAAACTGAGTTTACAAAACGAAATACTTGAACTAACTTAAACTAAAGCAAGCTGTGATTTCATTTTAAATTTGTTGATTCGAAGGGCTCGGAAATTAGAAAATTGCAACAAGAAATTGGGAATTTACTCATCGCGAAGGAAAATAAAGAAACATTTGAGATCTTTAAATCAAGTTTAATTACTTATATTCATTCAACAATTAGTTAGCAATGAAACATCTATTTTTACTTTTTATTATTGGTTTTACCTCTTTATCTCAAGCACAAGTTTTAAATATTGATCGTAAAATCGAAACCGACACTACTTTTCGAAGAGTGAGAGCAACTTTTAATTTTAACTTCTCGAACGACAAACAAAGAAGAACTTTAGTCGATTT
>JBILQY010000276.1:0-4051 GCA_044372955.1 Crocinitomicaceae bacterium
TTGAAGGAATTTGATGGTTTCGCAGGAGCAATAGGCTTGGATAAAGTTGGAAACATTTACTGGCAAGAATCACATCCGAAAATTGTTTTCGCCGCATACGATGGTGACTCCTTTACCGTTTTCCAGTAATTCTGCTATTTCCTGATTATATGTTTTAGGGTTGAATCAATTGTTTTATGTTGAAAATTGAATCCTGCTTGAAGAATCTTCTGATTAGAAACCTTTGTCCCTCCAACTAACATAATTGCTCGTTCACCAAGCAAAAAATAAAGTAATTTCTCAGGGATATTTGGCATAAAAAATGGTCTTCGAAGCGCTTTAGCCAAGGCGTGAGAGAAATCTTTGTTCGATGTGCAAGCTGCAAAGGAGTTATAGGAACCTTCCCATTTGTATTGAATAGCCAAAGAGAATAAACGGCATAAATCGTCGAGATGAATCCAAGGCATGTGTTGTTTACCCGAACCAAGCGCCGAACCTAGACCAAATTTGAACGGGAGAATCACTTTTTTCAACATTCCTCCATGCTTGGCAAGAACTACTCCACTTCGAATTTTAGCTACGGGACAAATGTCCGAAAATTTATCGCTAGCATCTTCCCATTGTTTAACAATTTGAGAAAGAAAATCATCTCCAAATGGATCTGTTTCTGAATGAACTTTATCTGTTTCTGGTCCGTAACAATTGATTCCGGAAGCTGAAACGTAATATTCTAGGTTTGGCATTTGAGAAGCTAAAATCCTGAGAAAATTAGTGGTTTTAACACGCGAATCAATCAACTCCTTTTTTCGTGATTCTGTCCATCTCTTTTCCGCGATGTTCGCTCCCAACAAATTGATAATTACGTTAACCTTCGATAAATTTTTTGAATCGATTGTTTGAAGTTCTGGATTCCAATGAATGTAACCTCGTCGACTCGTTTTTTTTCGAGATAATTTATATATACGAAATCCTCGTTCCTTTAATACAGAACTTAATTTGCGCCCCACAAATCCAGTTCCTCCGGCTATTAAAGCGGTTTTATACATTTTTAGTAGTAAAAAGTTTTGTTAAATTATCAAACGAAAAGAATTTGAAAAGGTTCTAATTTCGTTAATTCAGAATTTCTTATATTAAAGAATCTGTTTCATTGAAACAATTTTTATAATCAATTTAAAAGTAAGTAATTTTTTCCAGATATTGTCTTTTGGATTTAGCGTATTAGGGGATTTTGATACTTAATTTAGTTTTATAAATTGGATTAACAATAACTCAACGCAATATTATATTCATTTTGTGCTCAATAATTTACAATAACCTAAAATTTATTTGTCAATTCGAATTATTTTGCAACAACTTTAAGCACATTTTGGTATTTCATTTAAAAAATTGATTTTGAATTGTTATTTTTTGGTTTTCACTTTTGCGCTGATAAGTAATTTTGCTTCTTTACAAAATAGATATCCATTCCAAATGGTTGCAGCCAGAATAAATAGTAAAGTTTGGGATTGGATCCTACGGAATGGATGGAAGAGATGTCCTCAAGGAATTTATACTTTTAATCACATACATAATCCGAAAAAAGATTAACGTAAAACGGTTGATAGGCAATTGTGAAATTGTTAAATCAAACTAAGTGAATACCCTTATTTTTAAAAATTTCTGAATTGTTAATAACTTAAACCAGTTAATCTTGTTTTAATTTTGACCTCAAATTATGAGGTTTTATTTGATGCATTTTAAAACTAATGATCAAGTTAGTTGCAGCTTTTCTAGTTTTTCAATATTTATTTAATATTCATTGGAAGTGGGCTATTAGTAATTCAAATGCTTGTTTTTTAAATTCTATTTTTGTTATGACTAATTTTAGCAACTATATTGGATAAAATTCGTTTTGTGTTAACTAATACATATATAAATTCATTTTGTTAAACATATTGTCATTTTACAACAAAAGAAAGAACAAAGTAGCATTACATTTTTTGTTAATACTATTTTTTAGTGCTTGTAATAATCTTTTATTTGCTCAAGGAACCTCTTGCTCAAATGCAATTTTATTGACTAATGGGGCCTGTTTGAATAATCAATCTCTACTTAGCACAGCAAGCAACCCATACGCATGTTCTGGAAATCCCGACAGAATGATATTTTTACAATTTACTGCTGGAAGTTGCAACCAGTTCACAATAAATATGGATGGTGGTAATTCTGCGAGTATTTCTTCTTATATATATTCTGGTTGTTCAGGAGGGGTATTAACTCCTTATGTTACCGGCTCAGCAATTTGCACCGGAATTTCAGCCAATACACCACTAGTCATCGATAAAAACAATGCAACTTTAACTTCTGGTCAAACGTATTATTTAGCGATTGGGGTTGATTTTCCAAATAGTGGATTTAATAATCCAATTTTACAAACCATAGATATTTGTTTTAATGCAAATGCGGCGGAAGCCTCTTCAAACGAATGTGCAGGCGCAAATACGCTAACTACAGCCACATCTTATTTTAATGGTGGTGGGTGCTCATTTACCGGTGCTCAAAATGATGGTACAACATCTGACCCACCCGCAGCAAGCTTATGTGCTGGGTCTCTTGAAAATACGCAATGGACAAAATTTAGCCCTGTTGCGGGGACTACCTCATTTACAATTTCAGGTTCTAATATTGCTTGCAGTGGGGGGGCTTGTGCTTGGCAATTTGGAATTTTTTCAGGAACATGCGGTGCCTTGATTCCTGAGGGATGCGCGAGTCAGGGCTTATCATGTATAAGTGGCCCTGATCCAAGTTCTTCTTCTTTTGCTCCCGCAGGGGGAAATGGAACATATACTTTGGCCTGGACTGTTTTAAATGACTTTGGTTTTACCGCGACCATTACAAAAGCCAGTGGGACATTTACAGGGAGTGAAGTTTTTTATCTTGTTATGGATGGTAATGCAGGCGCTGATTGTACCTATACACTATCAGGAACAAATTTGGCAGGATCTTGCACTTCTACTGCAGTTCCAACGCAGCCAACTTGTTCAACAGCAACTGGTTCTATTTTAGTGACAGCAACAACTGGTACTGCCAGTTATAATGTGAGTTGGTCGGGAACGGCCAGTGGCGATCCAGTAGGAACGGAAATTTCCGCTTTAAACGGGACATATACGATACCAAATTTGGCGCCAGGCACATATACTGTAACTGTTACGGCAACAGGTGGTTGTACATCAACAAATAGTGTTACGATCAATGCTCAGCCTTCAACACCAACAATAACTTGTCCTTCAACATTAAATGTTGCCGGATGTAATACCGCTGTTCCAGCTGGCGCAACAACACCTGCTGAATTTACAACACTAGGAGGAACAACTAATGCAACAGGAATATCGTTCTCAGATGGTGCTGTTACGACTGTTGGTTGTACACAAACCTTTACAAGGACTTACACAGCAACACTCAACGGATGTACAAATACATGCAATCAGACCATTAATCGAACAGTTGATACGCAAGTCCCAACTGTAACAGGGACGATTGCGGCATCTAATGTTAGTGGCTGTTCATCCTCAGCTACCCCAGCAGCTGTAACGACAGCAGCGGCTTTGGAAGCATTGGGAGTTGCAATTTCTGATAACTGTACTTCAGATGCAAATCTTGTAGTAACAAGCTCAGATGCGACAGCAGGAACATGTCCAATTGTTGTCACACGCACTTACACGATAAAAGATGCATGTAACAATCAAACAACGTTAACACAGACATTTAATATCGGAGATAATACAGCACCAACTGTAACAGGAACGATTGCTGCTACAAATGTGAGTGGCTGTTCATCCTCAGGTGCCCCATCAGCTGTAACAACAGTCGCAGCTTTGGAAGCATTAGGAGTTGTAATCTCTGATAACTGTACTGCGGATGCGAGTCTCGTTGTGACTAGCAGCCAAACATCAACTGGAACATGTCCAATAGTAGTAACCCGCACGTACACGATAAAAGATGCATGTAACAATCAAACAACGTTAACACAGACATTTAATATTGGAGATAATACAGCTCCAGTGATTACAGGAAGTATTGCTTTGACACCAGT
>JBILQY010000377.1:0-3155 GCA_044372955.1 Crocinitomicaceae bacterium
AAATACTTTACGCTCTAGAAAACAAGAATTAATTGCAGTTGAAACGGGCGAAATAATTGTAGAAGGAAAAGAAACAGTTCCTGCTAAAAACGAGGAAATCATTGGTTTAAGCTACGATCAATTTGTGCAATCATTGATTTTGGCGCAAGGACAATTTTCCAAACTTTTACTCGCAAGTAAGGACGATCGCAACAAGCTTTTGGAGAAAATCACGGGTTCTGAGATTTATCGTTCGATAGGAATGAAAGTTTTTGAACGTTATGCAAGCGCTAAAAAAGCCGTTGAAGATCAGCAAATGAGAATGGGTGAAATTGTACTTTTAACAGAAGAACAAGAAATTGAATTACAACAATTTATTACTGAAAATGAACCAAAACGCTTACAGTTAAAATCGGAACTTGACGCGACTAAGCTTGTGCTCGATGTGAAAGTGAAACTCATAAAATTAAATGCTGAAAATTTAAACAATCAAGCTGAATTCGTAAAATTAGCAGCAAGTTTACAACAAATTGAAGCAGAGAAAGCAAAATTGGAAAGACATAAAGAACTAATTCCCTTCCAAAATGAGTACCGAGCCCTTCGATTAATGGAAAAAAACGAGTTGGAATTAAAAGCACGTTTGGAACTTTTAGCAACTAAGGAAATTCAATTAAAAGATGAAGAAGCTTTACTTTTAGTAAGTGTCAATAATTTATTAAAAAACAATGTTTTAAAAGAAAATATTGAAACAGAATTAGCCCTTTTTAAACAGCAAGTTTTAGATTTACTGCACAAAGAAAAAGAAATAAACACTTTAATTAATGGGCAAAATAGCCAACTCCTAGAAGCGCTTCAACGCTTAAAAAATGAGCAATTTGTTATCGAAAAACCGAATCAAAATGTTGAATTTATTCAAGAAGAAATCTTAAAAATCAATACTTTTTCTGAACGTTTAAATCTAACAGATACAACTCAAATTACGGAGAAAAAATATAAATTAAAAGATGAGATAAACACTGTTAACCTTTTGATTAAGAATAGAACAATTTATGATTTAGTCTTGAATCAAAATAAGAAATTAGAAAATGATATTTTAGAAATTGATGGTTCAAATTCCAAAATCTTAGTTCAGCAAACAGAAATAGAAAAACGAATTTCTGAACTTTACCCAAGTTTAGAACTAAAACGCAAAGAGGTAGAACAATTAAAAACGGAGCGTAGCTTAGAAGAACACCGTCAACAATTGATAGAAAATGAGCCTTGTCCTTTGTGTGGCGCTTTGGAACATCCTTATGCAGTAGCATACGAAGAACGCCTGTTGGATGCACTTCTAGCTCAAGTAAAATCGTTGGAAACAGCGTTAAAATCGCTTGAAAATGAGCATACAAAAAACAAAACGTCCTATGAGCTTGCTATTCAAAGTAGTAGTAGCAAACAAAAAGAATTAACAGACAACCTTGAGAAATTTCAACAAATTGAAGTACAAATCACGACTACTTGTAAACAGTTGTCTTGGGAACTTACTGAAGAACTGAATATTTGGGAAGAGAAAAGCAAGCAACTTTCAGTTCAACTCATTGAATTAGAGGACTTAGAAAGACAATTTCGTATTCGTTCTATTTTGTTGGAAATACTAACACTATTAGAATTGCGAGCTGAAAATCAAGGTAAATTGGAACACACAAGTTCTAACCGTAGCCATTTGTACGCTGGGAAAGACGTTGAAACAGAAGTGACTCAATTGCTAAAAAAATGGACAGAAAATAACTTGAATAATAAAGCTTGTACGGAAGAAATAACTTTGAAAAACAATGAGTTAAGTGATTTGAATACGCTATATAAAGCTGATTTAGCCCAATTATTGCATCGTTTAAGTGAAAAATCAGTTCCAAGTTTAGATGTCTACGAACAGCAACTTTTATCAGAAACGGAGGCAGAAACCATACGTTTGAAAGTATCAAATTTAGCTATTCAAACTGCAAAACTTGAGCAAGACAAACAACGAATTCTTTCGGAATTAGCCGAGAATCAAGCGAAAGATGTTGTAACACAATCACAAGAACAACTCAATCTTCTACTTGAAGAACTAGAAAACAATATTCAAGTTATTTCGGAATCCATAGGTGCAAAACGAATACAAATTGAAACCAATAATGAAGCTAAATCACGCTTAGCATCGAGTTTAGCAACCTTGGAATTACTGAAAAAAGACCTTGATTTGTGGACAACTATGAATAAATTAATTGGTGACAGCACTGGAAAACGATTCTCTGATTTTGTTCAAGATTTGACTTTGAGCCAACTTATCACTTTTGGAAATGAGCGATTGAAAAGCTTTTCAGACCGCTATTTATTGGCTATTCCACAGCGCAACGAATCCACGTCCTTGCAAGTAATCGATACGCACATGGGAAATACGCGCCGTTCTGTGAGTTCGCTTTCAGGTGGTGAAACCTTTAAATTGAGTTTGGCACTTGCTTTTGGATTGTCAGATTTGGCTGCAAAAAATGTCAACATCGAGTCCTTGTTCATCGACGAAGGATTTGGAACCCTCGACCCGGAATCGCTCGATCAAGCCATCACGATTTTGGAAGAAATGCAGCATAAAAACAACAAATCCATCGGAATCATTTCCCACGTTGGTGAGTTGAAAGACCGAATCGGTGCAAAGATCAAATTAGTAAGCACAGGAGCAGGATATAGTAGAATTGAGGTGGAGTGAGTTTTAGAAAAATTAGGATAAAACAGTTCGAAAATTTTATAATAAAATTCTGTTCTTTGGAATCATCAATGAAGGTAATGATAGAATATTCTTTAATCGCTT
Source organism: Crocinitomicaceae bacterium (assembly GCA_044372955.1). Classification (GTDB taxonomy): domain Bacteria; phylum Bacteroidota; class Bacteroidia; order Flavobacteriales_D; family Crocinitomicaceae; genus UBA952. The sequence goes on from JBILQY010000377.1 coordinate 2,804, forward strand.
ACTAATTTCTAATAAACCAATTTTCGATTTTAATCCCTTTAATGTTTTCAAAATCTTTAATATTGTCTGTAACCAAAATCAGCTTATTTTCAACGGCTGTGCACCCAATAAGAAGATCAAACTCGTCATTCATAGGTTTTCCAATTTTTCTTAATCTAACTTTTTCCTTCGCATATTGGTTAACAGCACCATAAATAGGTTAAACCGAAATCCCATTGACAAAAGCGTCAACAGCCTTATTTGATTTATTGGGATTATCACTGTTCTCAGCACCGAATCGAAGTTCAGCAACTGTTATTTCAGAAATAAAACAATTTTCAATTCCTTTTTTCTGAATTATCTCATCGAGTTT
>JBILQY010000124.1:0-7235 GCA_044372955.1 Crocinitomicaceae bacterium
GTTTTAGATAAAAGTTGATATCTGAAAATTTCATCCAAACAGTAATTAAATAAATAATGTAAAAAGCAAGCACGAAATAAAGTAGGTTCTTTTTCATATATTTGGTTTGGAGGCCTTAAAGCTAGAAGTAAATATAGTTTAAAACATGAAATATTTACAGTTTGTATTTAAAATTAGCATTCAAATCCTTTTCCAAAAATTCCTTACCTTTAGGCTTCAATTTTAAATTCAATTCCCTTGGCGAAAACTTTTGATGACAAAGGCGTAGCGGAAACCCCGTTGATGAAGCAGTATAATCAAATCAAAGCGCGTCACCCAGAGGCTTTACTGTTGTTTCGTGTGGGCGATTTCTACGAAACGTTCCGCGAAGATGCAATCAAAACGTCGAAGATTCTTGGCATCATTTTAACGAAACGCAAAAACGGAACGGCTGCTGAAATTGAGTTGGCCGGTTTCCCTCATCATTCTTTGGATACATATTTGCCAAAATTGGTGCGTGCGGGTCAACGTGTGGCGATTTGTGACCAATTGGAAGATCCAAAAATGACCAAAACAATTGTGAAACGCGGCGTTACGGAATTGGTGACACCCGGAGTTTCGTTCAACGACCAAGTTTTGGAACAGGGAAAAAACAACTTTTTGTGCGCACTTCACTTTGGAAAAGAGGAAATTGGCGTAGCATTTCTCGACGTTTCGACAGGTGAATTTTTAGTCGCTGAAGGAAACAAAGAATACATTGATAAATTGATTAGTGGTTTCGAACCGAGCGAAATCATTTATCAAAAAAATAGAAGCAAAGATTTTCAAGGTCAATTTGGCGAAAACCATTATACCTTCCGTTTGGAAGATTGGATTTTCACAACCGAATACGCTAACGAAAACCTCAATAAACACTTCGGAACGAGTTCTTTAAAAGGATTCGGAATCGAGAATTTGTCACTTGCTATCATTGCTGCAGGTGCGGTTTTTCATTATTTGAACGAAAATCAACACCAAAAATTGGGGCATATCACAGCAATATCACGAATCGAAGAAGAGAAATACGTGTGGCTTGATCGTTTTACTATTCGAAATTTGGAATTGGTGTATTCGACTAATGAAAATGCGAAAACGCTTGCCGATATTCTCGACAAAACCTACACGCCAATGGGTGGAAGGATGATGAAACGTTGGATGGTACTGCCTTTGAAAGACGAAAAACCTATCAATGAACGTTTGGATGTCGTTGAATATCTAACAAAAAACGAAGAAATTTCATACGAATTAGGACAGCGTTTGCGTGAAATTGGTGACTTGGAACGTTTGATTTCGAAAGTCGCGGTTGGAAAAGTGAATCCGAAAGAAGTGATGCACTTACGCCGAACATTGTTGCAAATTCAACCGATTAAGAATCTTTTACAAGACAATAAAATTGCGTCGCTGAAAAAAATGATGGAGCAATTGAATACGTGCGAAACGCTAATTCAGTTGATCGAGACGAACCTTTGCGACGAACCAGCTGGACAAATCGGAAAAGGAATGATCATTCGTTCAGGGTTTCATCAAGAATTGGACGACCTGCGCGAAATTTCCTTCAACGGAAAAGATTATTTGGAACGCTTGCAAGAACGCGAGGCAGAACGCACTGGAATTCCAAGTTTGAAAGTTTCGTTTAATAACGTTTTTGGTTACTACATCGAAGTGCGAAACACGCACAAAGACAAAGTTCCCGAAGACTGGATTCGCAAGCAAACTTTGGTAAGTGCTGAGCGCTACATCACAGAAGAATTAAAAGAATACGAAAGTAAAATTTTAGGTGCAGAAGAAAAAATCTATGCGATTGAAGCGCGCTTATTCCAAGATTTAGTTTTTGGTATGGCGGATTACATTCATCCAATTCAACACAATGCAACTGTTATAGCACGTTTGGATTGCTTGTTTTCATTTGCACAAGTAGCCATAGAAAACAGATACAATCGTCCTGAAATCAATGATGGATTGGTATTGGATATTAAGAATGGTCGTCATCCTGTGATTGAAAAACGTTTGGCTTTGGGCGAAGAATACATTGCCAACGACGTTTTGCTTGATAACAATAGTCAGCAAATCATTATGATTACAGGACCGAATATGAGTGGTAAAAGTGCGATTTTGCGTCAAACAGCTTTGATTGTATTGATGGCGCAAATGGGAGCTTTTGTTCCCGCTGACAGTGCAAAAATTGGCTTAGTTGATAAAATATTTACACGCGTTGGAGCTTCGGATAACATTTCTTCGGGTGAATCTACATTCATGGTAGAAATGAACGAAACGGCGAGTATTTTGAATAATATTTCCGACCGAAGTTTGATTCTTTTGGATGAAATCGGGCGTGGAACAAGTACGTATGACGGGATTTCAATTGCGTGGGCGATTGCTGAATTTTTGCACGAAAATCCGAAAGCGAAAAGTAAGACCTTGTTTGCTACACATTATCACGAACTAAACGAAATGCACAAGCGTTTTGAACGCATTAAAAACTACAATGTTTCGGTGAAGGAAATGGGTAAAAAAGTGCTCTTCCTACGTAAATTAGTTCCTGGTGGAAGTGCCCATTCTTTTGGTATTCATGTAGCTCGCATGGCCGGAATGCCGAATTTTGTGGTGCAACGTGCCGAACAAGTTTTGAAAGATTTAGAAAGTTCGCATGCGAGTGTGGGCAGCAGTTCAAAAGGTAAGAAAACAACAAAAGAAGTCTTGAACGAATCGGCAAATATGCAATTGAGTTTCTTCCAATTGAACGATCCGGTTTTGGAAAATATTCACGACGAACTCATCAGTATCGATATCAATACCTTAACGCCTGTTGAAGCATTGATGAAATTACACGAAATCAAAAAATTAACGGGAGGATAGAAAATGAAAGAAGTAACACTAAAAAGTATGCAATGGAAAATGTTTCTATTGGGATTTTTCAAAATTCCGATATTGCATTACGTAAGACCTAGATTGATAGTAATCAACGATGAAAAAGTGGTTTTAAAAGTCACTTTACGAAGAAGAACTAAAAACCATTTGAACTCCATGTATTTTGGCGCATTGGCTGTTGGAGCTGATATAGCAGGCGGACTTCAAGCCTTTTATTTTGCTGAAAGATATGGTAAAAAAATATCGTTTGCGTTTAAATCGTCAACCGCTCAATTTTTAAAACGTGCCGAAACAGATACATTTTTTGAAAGCAATCAAGGTGCAGTAATTGTAGCAGCGTTAAAGAAAAGCATGGAAACAGGCGAACGTGTTAACGATATAGTGAACGTGATTGCCAAAAACACCAACGGCGAAATCGTTGCGACTTTTGAAATGGGGATTTCTTTGAAGGTGGTGTAAGGCTAACCTTAACTTTTACTTATTAACAAATTCAAGAATTAAGTCAATTGCAAGAAGGTACGTAATTGTTTCCCAAGGTGTTGACTCATGTTGGTAACAGGTGTCCCGTAGATTTCAAGGTCTTCAGTAAAGAATTTTTCATTAATCTCTTTGTTGATTTCGTCAAATAAAAGTGATTTAGAAATAAAATAGACTCGTACACAATTATGAACTTCGTTTTCAGAAATTAACTTGTTGGTATCAATATGAACTTTCAATGCAAATTTGTTTTTGATCAAATGTTCTGCAATCTTGATGGCAACGGATTCATCAGACTGAATAATATCTACTAATGTCATAAGTTTATTTTTTGTAACAAGCTCAATTGTTTATGGTTCAGCATTGTTGGTTCGAAAGCGCAATCTTTAACTTTATTTATAAATACAGTTTCATTTTTTAAAGTATTATCAAACTTATTTTTTGAAGTAGAAGTCCATACTTTTCAATTGTTCACATTTCTAAATTGAATCATTCAATTTCATAATTTTCTGTAAAAAGACAATTTTATCTGTTAAAATGGAGTTATTTCCTTAATTTCGTTTTGCATCTATGACCTCAGATACCATTGTTATTATTCCAACCTACAACGAGATAGAAAGCGTTGATAAAATGGTGGACGCAATTTTTGCTTTGCCCTATGCCTTCGACATCCTTTTTATTGATGACAATTCACCTGACGGTACCGCAAAAAAAATAAAAGAACTACAAGCTATCTTCCCTAATCGAATTTATTTGGAAGAACGACCGGGGAAACTAGGTCTTGGTACAGCTTACATTCACGGATTTAAATGGGCAATTGCTAAAAATTATCCGATGATTGTGGAAATGGATTGTGATTTTTCACACGATCCGAAAGACTTAATTCGCTTGCGTGAAGCTTGTTTAAAAGGTGCTGATTTAGTCATTGGTTCGCGCTATGTTTCGGGCGGAAAAGTGAAAAATTGGCCTATGAAACGGATTTTAATGTCTTATTTCGCAAGTGTTTACGTGCGTTTGATTCTTTGGATTTCGATAAAAGATACCACCGCTGGTTTCAAATGCTACAAGAAAGAAGTTTTGCAAAAAATACAATTAGACAACGTCACCTTTAAGGGTTATGCTTTTCAAATATGTATGAAATATGCGGCTTTGAAACATGGATTTAAAGTAAAAGAAATTCCAATTACATTTATTGATAGATTGTACGGAGAATCTAAAATGAGCTCTGGAATTTTTAAAGAAGCCTTTTGGGGAGTTTGGAAAATGAAAAAAATGAAGTTATGAAATAAGCCATAACCAGATTCGTCACTATCAAGGATGAAATTTATTGGCTATTGCATATGACCATTAAAAATAAAATTAAACACATATGAATTATTTGTTGAGAAATGGATTAATCATCAATGAAGGAAAGCGTTTTCAAGGTGATATTTTCCTAAAAAATGGACGAATTGAAAATATTGGTTCATCGCTTTCAATCACAGAAAATTATACAGAAATAAACGTTGAAGGAAAATACATTTTACCTGGTTTTATAGACGATCAAGTTCATTTTCGTGAGCCTGGATTAACACATAAAGCAACAATCGCAACAGAATCCCGTGCTGCTGTAGCTGGTGGAATAACATCGTTTATCGAACAGCCGAATACCGTTCCAAATGCAGTAACGCAAGAATTCCTTGAAGATAAATACGTAATTGCCTCAAAAACTTCCATCGCGAATTATTCATTTATGATGGGAGGAACGAATGATAATTTAGAAGAGATTCTTAAAACAAACCCACGAAATGTTGCTGGTTTAAAGTTGTTTTTAGGTTCCTCAACTGGCGATATGTTGGTGGACAGTTCCGCTTCTTTGGAGAAAATATTTTCCAATACAAATCTTTTAATTGCTGTTCACAGCGAAGATGAAACAACAGTAAAAACGAATTTGGAGCGTTTTAAAGCTGAATACGGAGATGATATTCCTGTTCGTTTTCACCCTGAAATTAGAAGTGTAGAAGCGTGCTATAAATCAACAGTAAAGGTGATTGACCTAGCGAAAAGAACAGGAGCAAGGCTACATGTTTTTCATATTTCAACTGCTAAAGAATTAGATTTATTTGAAAATAAACTTCCATTAGAGCAGAAAAAAATAACTGCCGAAGTATGCGTTCATCATTTGTGGTTTTCGGATGAAGACTATGCAACGAAAGGTAATTTCATTAAATGGAATCCCGCTGTTAAAGCTGTATCTGACCGCCAAGCACTTTGGAAAGCGCTGTTAGATGATAGAATTGATGTGATTGCAACCGATCATGCACCACATACTTTAGAGGAGAAAGCTCAAGTTTACACAAAAGCACCTTCAGGAGGTCCATTGGTTCAACATGCGTTAATTGCTTTATTAGAAAAATCCAAGCAAGGTGTTATTAGCCTAGAGCAATTGGTTCAAAAAACAGCGCACAACCCAGCGATTTTGTTCCGAATGGAAGACAGAGGTTTTATTCGCGAAGGTTATAAGGCGGATTTAGTGATTGTGGACCCTTCGAAATCAACGGTTGTTACCAAAGAACAATGTTTATACAAATGTGGATGGTCGCCGTTTGAAGGTGAAGTGTTTTCGCACAGCATTGATTCGACTTTTGTGAACGGAAATTTAGTTTGGGCAAATGGAAAGATTCAAGAAACTGGACTAGGCGAACGATTGTTATTTAAGGCTTAATTAGCGTGATAATTGAATGTTTTAAATTTAAGGTTTCATGAAAATCACCAACGAAATAGTTATTTACAAAACCAATGACGATGAGATAGAAGTTGAAGTTTTTTTAACTAATGATACAGTTTGGTTAAGTCGTAAACAATTATCGACTTTGTTTGATAGAGATGTTAAAACAATTGGTAAGCACATTAACAATATTTTTAATGATGGGGAACTTGAGTCTAGTGCAGTTGTCGCAAATTTTGCGACAACTGCAACTGATGGAAAAACATATCAAGTAGATTATTATAATTTAGACGTAATTATTTCTGTTGGATACAGGGTTAAGTCAATTCGTGGCGTGCAATTCAGACAATGGGCAACAAAACGATTAAAGGATTATTTTTTGAAAGGTTTTGTATTAAATCAACAAATGCTTAAGAGCAAAAGGGAAAGTTTCCTCAAAACACTACATGATTTAAAAATTCTAACTTCACATACTGAATTACTTGCTTCTAAAGATGTTATTTCATTAATTGCTTCATTTTCAAACACTTGGTTTTCATTAGATAGCTATGATAGAAACTCTTTTCCGACAACTGGCACAATTGAACAAATACAATTAAGTAGTGATTTATTGATTAGTGACTTAGAGAAATTAAAAGAGGAATTAATCAAAAAAGGAGAAGCAACCGAATTGTTTGCTCAAGAAAAACGGAAAGGCAATTTACAAGGTATTTTTGGAAATGTTTTTCAAAGTGTGTTTGGGCAAGACGCATATTCTTCAATTGAAGAAAAAGCTGCACATCTTTTATACTTTATAATAAAAAATCATCCATTTAATGATGGAAATAAAAGAAGTGGTGCTTTTGGTTTTATATGGTTGTTACATAAAGCAGGAATCAAGTTTCAAGATAAAATAAACCCTGAAACGCTAACTACTTTAACAATTTTAATAGCAGAATCGAGCCCTTCGGATAAGGAAAAGATGATTGGTATCATTTTATTACTTCTTAACTCAAATCTCCAATAATGAACTCATTTGTAATAAAATCTACCTTAGGTTTTTGTTTAATTATGCTTTTTTCATGTAGTTCTTCCAGTAACTCCAACGAATTACTCGATGAAGAAAAAATGACTGAAGTGCTTCAAGAAGTTATGCTTCTAGAAAATTACTATCAAACAAAGTATG
>JBILQY010000115.1:0-7746 GCA_044372955.1 Crocinitomicaceae bacterium
AAAAAGCAGTTTTCTAAAAGCTTTGATTTCTATGCTCAAGATCCTGAGGTCTTCAAACGAATTCAAGCGAAAATCATTGAAAATTTGAATTCAAAGCATTTGTAATATCAGGATACACCTAAAACAAAACATGTTCTGAAACGATTTTTGTTCCAATAAATTGAGTTGCTTTTTGATCAAAAACGGTTGTGTTTTCGGTAGTTAAATAATGACAAGTTCCATTTTTTGAAAGTGCTTTTTCCATTTCTAGATGCACAAATAGATAGGTTTCTAATTTTTGTGCAACAATTGGACCTTGCGCAATAACTTTAATTTTTGATCCAACTAATTCTTGAATGTAATCTTGCAAAATTGGATAATGCGTACAAGCTAGAATTATAGTGTCAATGGCTGCGTCTTTTGCTAACAAACGTTCCACATCTTCTTTGACGAACATTTTTCCAGGAATGGTTTCGTGGCTATTGTTTTCTATCAATGGAACCCACATCGGGCAAGCGTGTTGAACAATTTGAATTTCGGGTGCGAACTTTTTCAATTCAATAACGTAAGATTCTGATTGAATGGTGCCGTTTGTACCGAGAATCCCAACATGTTTAGAAGTTGTTAAAGAAGTAATTTCTTCGGTGCTTGGACGAATTACACCCAAAACTCTTTTAAAGCTATCAATCAGTGGTAAATCGTTTTGTTGAATCGTTCGCAAGGCTTTTGCGGAAGAGGTGTTACAAGCTAAAATTACCAATGGACAACCTTGGTCGAATAAAAATTTTACGGCTTCTAACGTGAATTCATAAACGACATCAAAGGAACGATTGCCATAAGGAGCTCGCGCATTATCTCCCAAATAAAGGTAATCGTAGTTTGGTAATAGCTTTCTAATTTCACTTAAAACGGTTAGCCCGCCATAGCCGGAATCAAAAACGCCAATCGGACTTTTATTATTCATATTTCAAAGCTACAAAAAAAGGCAACCATTTCTGATTGCCTTTTAAATTCTGGAATAAATTTCTTATTTTAATGCTTCTGCATCCAATCTCAACACTTCAATTAATGCTTCTGCTGTACAGTCAATTCCTCCTTTAAAATAAAGTGCAGCTGATTCATCAATTACGTAGCTCAATTTCTTGCGATCTGCAACGATTTCGATAGCTTTTTGAATTCTATCTAAGATTGGTTTGTTTAACTCTTCGTTGTAAACTTGTAACCCTTGCTCCAATTCGCCTTGACGAGCTTCGATATCTTGTTGTTTTTTCATCAATTTATCTTGCTCCATTTTCAATAAAACTGGAGACATATCTTTAGATGTACTTTCAAACTTCACGTAAGCTGTTTCAAACGCTTTTTGCATTTCTTGTAATTCTTTAATTCCTTCAGCTCTAAAATCATCTAGTTTTTTCATTGCGATTTTACGAGATTGCATCGTGTCTAGTAATTTTTGAGAATTCACATGACCAATTTTAGATTGGCTAAAAACACTCAAACTCACAAAAATTGTCACTAATAATAAAAGATTTTTCATTGTTTACTTTGTTAATTTATATTTATTTATCTATTCCCATTGCTTCTAACACATCATTGCTGATGTCAGCTTCTTTTGCTGCGTAAATCAAGTTGCTTTGATTGGCTTTGTCGAATACAAATTCATAACCGTCTCTTTTCGCTACTTTTTTCATTGCAGTCATAATTCTATCTTGAATTGGTTTAATTAATTCTTGGCGCTTCTGAAAGTAATCGCCCGTTGAACTAAAATGTTGTGTTTGTAAATCAATCGCTTCTTTTTCCAATTTTTCAATTTCTGCTTTTCTTTTAGCCTTCTCTTCAGCTGGCAATAAAACTTCTTCGCGTTCGAAGTTGCTTTTTTTCGTTTTAATTACTGTATAACGCTCTTCAATTTCTTTTGTCCAACGTTCTGCCATTTTATCTAATTTCTCTTTTGCTTCCACATATTCTGGAACACTTTTCAAAATATAATCAGAGTCAATGAACGCGTACGTTTGTGCATTGGCAATTCGCATGCCAAAAAATAGAGTTAGTACCAAAAAAAACTTTAACATGATAAAAAATTTGTTTTTAAGGAACGGCGAAGATACATATTTATTGCAAAATGAGTCATTACAATTCACCAAGATTCATACCAATGGAGAAACTTAATTTAGGATAAAATCCTTTTGTACTGATAGATTGATCGGAAGCTGAACCAAATCCTTTTGACCAAGAATCTAATTTATCAAATCCTAAACCGTAATCTAAACCTAACATTCCGAACATTGGTAAGAATACACGAATACCAACTCCAGCTGTACGTTTAACGTTAAAAGGATTGAATTTTTCAAATGTTGGGTACGTATTTCCTGCTTCTAAGAACGTTAAAGCGTAGAAAGTAGCCGAAGGATTCAAAGAAATTGGGTAACGCAATTCCAACGTATATTTTGCAATAATGGGGTCACCTCCATTGCTCGAAATCGTTTGATCTTCATATCCTCTCAAGGCGATAATTTCTTGCCCTCCTAATTGATTCACCCCTGATAAACCACTTCCTCCCATGTTGAATCTGTCGAAAGGTGTAACTCCCCTTGCACTTGTATATGCTCCAATGTAACCAAAACCAAAACGCGGCATTAAGATTAGTTTTTTATCAGCAGATAAAGGCAAGTACCATTCACCCGTAAATTTGAATTTATAATATTCCAAATAATGGTAACGGTCTTTGTTGCTCATGTTCGCATAATCTTGCTCCTCACCAAATTTAGAATAGGGTAAAGTTGCTTTTGCTGTAAATGTGAAATTGGAACCACTTTGCGGATAAATTGGCGCACTCACTGAGCTTCTTTGTAGTACATATTTCAAAGCGATGTCATTTGCAAATCCTTCTGTGAATAAAGGAAAACGGGTATCTTTTACAACGTCGTAATATTGATAACTAAATTCATAATATGCTGTAAAATAATCATCTGGGAATTTCTTTCTTCTTCCTAAACCAATTCCTGTTCCCGTAATTGATAGACCCGTATAATTTGGATTAGTTCTTAAAAAACCATTTGAAGAAAGGGCTGTATTGTTAATCCAAAACGACAATGAATTTGGTTTTTTACCACCCAACCACGGCTCTGTAAATGAAAAATTATAGCCTTGGTAAAATCTTCCGTTTGATTGCGCACGGATAGAAAGTCGTTGTCCATCTCCACCAGGAAGTGGCGACCAAGCGTCTTTTTTGAAGAAATTTCTGGTTGAAAAATTATTAAAAGTTAAACCTACTGTTCCAATGATTCTTCCAGATTGACCTGCTGTTGCTCCACCATAACCTCCTGATAATTCAACTTGATCGGAAGATTTTTCTTCGACAACGTATTCGATGTCAACTGTTCCCTTTGCAGGATTTGGCAATGGATTCACTTGGAAAGCTTGTTCGTTAAAGAAACCCAATTGAGACAATTCACGCTGCGTTCGCATGATGTCTGCTTTATTAAATAAATCACCTGGCTTCGTTCTAATTTCTCGCAGAATCACAAAATCGTTTGTTTTCGTGTTTCCTTTGATGGTAATTGTTCCAATACGTGCTTCTTTTCCTTCAATAATTCTAATTTGGTGATTGATGTGATTATCCGTCACGTTTGTTTCAACAGGAATCAATTGGAAGAATAAATATCCTTTGTCCATATAAAGTGAAGAAATATCTCTACCGTCACCCGTTCCGTATAAGCGACCATCAAAAAGTGATTTGTTGTATAAATCTCCTTTTTTAATCCCAAGAACAGAGTCTAAGAAAGAAGAACGGTATTTTGAGTTCCCTGTCCATTCTAAATCACCGAAGTAATATTTTTCACCTTCTGAAAGTTCAATTCTAATTTTTAAATTCTTTTCATCTAACTGATAAACCGTGTCTTTTGCAATTGAGGCATCTCTCAAACCAACTGCATTGAACTTTGCTAAAAGCGCCAATTTATCTTTTTCGTATGTTGTTTCTGTGAATTTAGAACGTTTGAAAATACGAAGAATTGATTTTTGCTTCGTGTCTTTCATTGCCAATTTCAATTTCCACATGGGAACTTCTGTATTTCCAACGATTTCAATTTCTTTAATTCCAATGCGAGCGCCTTTTTTGATGTCGATTAAGAAGATTTCAGAATCATTGATTAAAGTATCTCTTAAGCGATTGATGGTAACTTTCGTATTGTAGAAACTTTTTTCTCTGAAATAGCTTCTGATTTTACTTTCAGTTTGAAAGACTAAGTTTTCGGTGATCGTTTTTCCAGCGTAAAGAGTAATTTCTTCTCTTAATTTATCAGCTTCACGTTTGTTCACGCCTTTAAATCTAAATTTGGAAAGTTTTGGACGTGGCGCTAATTCAATTGTTAAATAAACAACACCAGCAATTTCTTTTTCGGCATAAATGGAAATGTTTGAGAAAAGTCCTTCGTTCCAAAGATTTTTAATTGCTTTATTGATTTGGTCTCCGGGTAAAGTGATTTTTTGTCCTTGTCTAAGTCCTGCAATTAATTTAATTGCTTGGTGGTCGTAGTTTTCAGCACCCAATACTTTGATTGGTCCGATTTCATATTCTTTTGGAACTTTGTAACTGAAATCAATCTCACCGAGTGTGATAGGTCCTTCTTGCGCAAACAATGAGAAGGAAAATAATAAAAATGCTGCTAATAAACCTTTCATTCGTTGGTGTTAATTTGTTCTGAAACCATTCCGAATCGACGTTCTCTTTGTTGGTAAGCTAAAATTGCTTGAAAGAAATCATCTCTTCTAAAGTCTGGCCAATGTGTTTCTGTGAAGTAAAATTCTGAATAAGCTAATTGCCAAAGTAGAAAATTACTGATGCGATGCTCACCACTTGTGCGAATCATCAATTCGGGGTCAGGAATTCCTTTGGTGGTTAAATGCTCAGAAATTAATTCGTCTGTTATTTCTTCCTCTGAAATTAAGCCTGCAGCAAGTTGTTTAGAAATCGTCTGAATCGCTTTTCTAATTTCCCATTTAGCGCTGTAATTCAATGCTAAAATCAAAGTGATGTCTGTATTGTTTTTGGTTGTTTCAATAGCTTCTTTTAAGCTTGTTGCACAGTTGATAGGTAATCCGTCAATGTCGCCAATAGTAGTAAATCTTACGCCATTTTCATTCAATTCTTCCATTTCGTTGGTTATCGAATGAACTAGTATATCCATCAAACCATCCACTTCTTCTTGTGGGCGATTCCAATTTTCGGTAGAAAAGGCATAAAGTGTTAAATACTTAACACCGATTTCACTTGCAGCTTTCAGTATAGCTCGAACTGAATCTACACCATTTGCATGCCCAAATAATCGCGCTTCTCCATGTTGTTTAGCCCATCTTCCGTTCCCGTCCATTATTACGGCAACATGTTTTGGTATGTTATTTAAATCAACAAGGCTTTTTAAATCTTCCATTGGCTAACGAATTGAACGAAAGTAATTAAACTATCTTGTGTAAACAATTAAATATTTATCGAACTTAACATGTCTTAACATAAAAAAAGGGATATGGACAACCAAATCCCTTTCATTTTCAGACTTATAGAATCACTCAGCAAGAACAATCATCTTGTTATTCATCAACTCAGCAACACCACCTTTGATCGTAATTCTCAAGGTATTTCCTTTGTCAACTTTCACATTTTCGTTCAATTTCGTAGTGTCAAATTTTCCTTCAACTTCTACTTTAATTTCCCCTAACTTTAAGCTAGAGATAATTGGCGCGTGATTATTTAATACTTGAAACATACCATCCAAACCAGGAAGAGTAACAGCAGTTACTTCTCCAGTGAAAATACTTGCTTCTGGCGTGATTATTTCTAATTTCATTTTCTTTTTTTTAAGCTTCAGCTAACATTTTATCTCCCGCAGCAATTACGTCTTCAATTCCTCCTTTAAGGTTGAAAGCTGCTTCTGGATATTTGTCAAATTTACCATCTAAAATATCGTTGAATGCTTTGATAGTATCTTGAATGTCAACTAATACTCCTGGGATACCTGTAAATTGCTCAGCAACGTGGAAAGGTTGAGATAAGAAACGTTGTACACGACGTGCTCTGTGTACTACTAATTTATCTTCTTCACTTAACTCATCCATACCTAAGATTGCGATAATGTCTTGCAACTCTTTATAACGTTGTAAAGTAATTTTAACTCTTTGTGCGCAGCTGTAATGTTCTTCACCAACGATTTCTTGTGTCAAGATTCTTGAAGTTGAATCCAATGGGTCAACCGCAGGATAAATTCCTAACTCAGCAATTTTACGAGAAAGTACCGTTGTTGCATCTAAGTGAGCAAATGTATTTGCTGGCGCTGGATCCGTTAAGTCATCCGCAGGTACGTAAACCGCTTGTACAGATGTAATTGAACCATTTTTTGTTGAGGTAATACGTTCTTGCATCGCACCCATCTCTGTTGCCAAAGTTGGTTGGTAACCTACCGCTGAAGGCATACGTCCTAATAGGGCTGATACCTCAGAACCTGCTTGCGTGAAACGGAAGATGTTATCAACGAAGAAAAGGATGTCTTTTCCTTGCCCTTCTCCGTCACCATCACGGAAGTATTCTGCAATTGTCAATCCAGATAAAGCTACACGAGCACGAGCACCTGGAGGCTCATTCATTTGTCCGAAAACGAAAGTAGCTTTTGACTCTTTCATTTCTTCTAAATCGATTTTTGAAAGGTCCCAACCTCCTGCTTCCATTGAATGCATAAAGGCGTCACCATATTTAATAATTCCTGATTCCAACATCTCACGAAGAAGGTCATTTCCTTCACGTGTACGCTCACCAACTCCTGCAAATACAGAAAGTCCACCGTGACCTTTAGCGATGTTGTTAATCAATTCTTGGATTAATACTGTTTTACCAACACCTGCACCACCGAATAAACCGATTTTTCCACCTTTTGCATAAGGCTCGATTAAGTCGATTACTTTAATTCCTGTGAAAAGGATTTCAGTTGCTGTTGATAATTGGTCGAATTTTGGAGCTTCTCTGTGGATAGGTAACCCACCTTCGTTACTCATTACGTTGATACCGTCAATCGCTTCACCAACAACGTTGAATAAACGTCCTTTGATTTTTTCACCAGTTGGCATTTTGATAGAAGTACCAGTTGAGATAACTTCCATTCCACGCGTGAATCCGTCTGTTGAATCCATTGAGATAGCGCGAATTGCGTTCTCTCCAACGTGCGCTTGCACCTCAAGAACAACTCTTGAACCATCTGCTCTATACACTTCAAGAGCGTCAAAAATGTTTGGAAGAGTAGTTCCTCTTTCAAAACGTACGTCCACAACTGGACCGATAACTTGTGAGATTTTTCCTTTAATTGATGACATCTAACGCTGTTTAAATTTGGGCGCAAATATACGTGTTTTATTTTAGAATTTTCAAGCAATTAAGTAGAAATCGTTTGAAAATTAGATTGGAGGGGGATTTAGGGATGTTTTTTAGGTGGGAAGGAGGTAATTTATTATTCAGTATACGCTTTCGTATTACAAAAAATTATTTTTTCGTCTACTTCAATTATTTCTTTTAAACGTGATGATATATTTTTCCAATTAGAATTTAAGTTAATTGTCCTGATTTGTATTTTATGTTCATTGTATTTGAAGTTTAAATTATAGTCGGTTTCAATTGTCGGATAAAGCAAAATACCAGTTGCATTATGAGTTTTTAAGTTTGTGTCTTGTTGGTTGAGCAGGTAACTGAATAACTGATATAAGTTCGCTGATTTTATGCGTTCC
>JBILQY010000279.1:0-4031 GCA_044372955.1 Crocinitomicaceae bacterium
ATTTCGTGTTTTATCTTTTAAACGCTTTATTATTTCAATGTTAATTTCATCTGATTTGACATCTTCCTTTCCTTGATTAATTAACATGCTGATATTTGGTTTTACGTGAAACCAAAATCGTTTTCCTGAAGAACCTGTTTGTGCAGCATATAGGTAGAAAGCTTTATCTTCCAAAGCGTCTAAAGCACTATTAATACTGTTGTGATTGTAGCTATTAGGAGAAATCAGATGTAATTTCAATTCTTTGGTAGCCAATCCTTTATTTGGCGCCTCTGTTCCAAAAGAGTTCAATAACAATACTGTTGCGATGGATTGTGTTAAATGGTATTGTTCAAATTCAGGTTTACTTGAATCTATTATATAGGCGTTCGAACCACTTCCTGCAATGTCAGCAGAAATTACGCTTTCATAACCGTTACCGTATAATTTCTTTAATTGTGAAGTAATAGAATCAAGGTTTGGTAAATACAAATCACTAGAATGAATGAGTAAATTACTTCCTGATAAAACTTCTTTTCTTTTCCATAAATCACTAACAACTGCTGCTAATAAACGTAATACTCCTCTTGTTCTTTGGAAATTATTATTACTTGCCCATTTTTTTTTGAAAATATCTATTAATTCTGGATGAAACGGATAAGATTGAATTAACTTTTTTTTGTATTCACTTTTTGTTACATTATCAGGTAATTCTATCCAATGATCCGAATATAATTGAATGTAATTTGAGGCCACAAGTTCAATATAAGCCTTATCACCTATGTTTTCAAATAATCTACGACGAATTACCTCATAAATTTCATCTTCCGAAACTGGCTGTGTGTCGGCTCCTACTCTACTAACGCGACTTTGTAAACTACTTAATATTGAGGCTGCTTGTGGTGAATTAGCAACTTCTTGTACACTTGCTGGTAATGTTACGATCGCTACACAATTTTCGGTTGCCGCAACTGCTTCGGTAAACTCTTGCATGAAACTTATCGTTTGATCGGCAAGACTGCTATTACCAACTGTAATTGCTGAAGCACTAACACAATAATCTGCTAACTCATCAATTAAAACCAAAGCTGGTTTACATTTTTCTAAAACAGATTTAAATAAGCCTTTTGGAGCGCTTAGTTGTTCGTCATTTGCTTTTATTAAATTGAATGCATCTATGCCTCCCAATTGATAAGCGATTTCACCCCAAATAGTTCGTATAGTTATTCCATCAACTGTTCTACCTTGAACTGGATCGTTGGTTGTATTTGTGAATACTGCTATGTTCGCTTTATCAAATTCCAGTACCCCAGTATAATCAATCAGTTCTTTAGTGTGTAACGATGTTGCAGCACTTTTTCCCCAATTACACAAATGATAAATAGAAATCAAGGTGTGTGTTTTCCCTCCACCGAATCCAGTCTGTAAGGAGATAACTCTGTTCTCAGCATCCTCCTTACCATTCAATCCATTAACAACTGTTTTTGCTACAGATTTCAAACCAGCAGTCATGTAGGTTTTTGAAAAGAATGAATTTGGGTTTTTGTAAATCTCACGACCTGTACCCAATGCAACCTCTGCTAAATTTGCAGCAAAAACGGATTCATCTAAATGTCCTTGTTTGATATCAAAATGCGGTTCTGAAACAAGAAACCAAGGTTTTAAATTACCCGTTGTAGTCGGACTTGAAGTTTGATTCGTTAGTGCAGAAACAGAAGGAGTAGGAGTAACTTGATCACTACTGTTTTGAATCTTTTTTAACTCCTCCTCTAATTCAGTCATTCTAATTGATTTGGCGATTGTTCGCATATGAATCCATGCTTTTGTAGCCTCATCCTCATCAATTACAGGTTTGTAATGATTCAAATCATTTCGCACTGAAGTAATTTCACCAAACCAATTTGGAACATCTCCTACTTTTCGTTGGAAATCGTTTTTTAATAAATCTTTATTTTTTATTGCAAAGGATTTCAAATGAACGTAATCAATCAATGTTTCTGGGGAAGATCCATTCTTTAATCCTTGATTCCAAAATTCTTTTTGATCATAAGTCAAACATTCTGCAAATTTCGCCGGCCATTTATCTCCTTCATCTTTTACTAAAATTTCAACAATATATGCCCTAATTCCCTCAATGAATAATGCATATGCTTTTGCAAGTTTTTCTTTATCGTTTGCTACCATAATTTTATAATTCTAACGTTCCTTGAGTAAATGATTTATTTGTTGTTTCCTTACTTTCCCTAATTAAATTCTCTTTGTTAGACAAGAGACCTCGTGTAAGTTTTTGATCTTCACAATCTTTGGGCAATAACTCATCTAATGATGTTACCACACGCCAGAAAGCACTATCCGGAGCATCTGCCTTTTCGCTGATAAATTTGAGTAATAAACCTCTGTTTGTTCCTTTGTATAAATACATTGCTTTATGTACTTGGTCAATTAAATGACTTCCTGGTTTATCTCCGATATTTTTATTGGCTTTAATGCGTTCTTCACAATTACCTAATGCTTGTCTATTGCCATTTTTGATTAGTATATAATCTGTAAATAACTCTTGTACATTAATAGACAACCCAACTCTAACAAATGTAACAGCATCATTAAAATCACTCTCTGTAAAGCCATTTAACTGTAACCAGCCAATATAAAATTTAGTAAACTCATCACCATCAAAACCTTTTAGTAAAGCATTAAAAGCGCTTTCCCTTGCCATTTCTAGCAATTCTGCAACAGTTACTTCACTACCGTCAGCTTTTTCTACTTTTTTATATTTACCAAACTCACTCACCGCTTGGCCAAAGCAAGCCGTTAATAAATCCGCTCCTCGGAAACCAAGTTTGTATAATTCATCAACCTCCCGTGCAACTGTCGTTTCAATTGATTTTTTTACCTCTTTATAATCTCCATAACCTTCAGATTGAGTTGGAACACATGAAACAGTAACAGAGGATGATAAAAAGGCTTTATCCTTTTTCAATGCACCTGTCATTTCAGTATCGGTTGCCCAACTTCCAGTAATATTCATTCTTGACCCCAATATAGAGTTACATAATGTAGTCCAAGCCTCTGTGCTTTGATGTGCAAACATAATCGAAACTAAATCTGTAGTTTGGTGTTCCAAAGCATCAAATATTTGCAGTAATTTATCCTCAAAATGTCTTTTGGCTATTACTTTATCACCATTATAATGATGCTTTATTGCTGTGCACTCTTCTGTTTTTGGCGTTTGTGGAGTTGCGAAATTTACGGGATAAATATCCCCTAAAGTTCTTTTTAACCAAACATAGAAAAAGTCAGATAAGTCAGCATAGGCTATAGCATCATAATAAGGAGGATCTGTAATTACTGCAGTAATAGATTTTTTTGGAAATTGTTCTTTTTCTCCGCTTGAGGCATTTTGTAAATAAGTAGTAAACGGATATTGACATTCGCTTTCAATATAACGTAAAATCCAGTCTAATTGATTTTGAGCACTTCCAGATGAACTACAAAAAGGATTTGATTCTGGATAGTCGAATGTCATAGGTATGGCTTGTTTACCCATTATTCTCTCTAAAGTTTCTCGACCAGTATGCCAAATTCCAAAGGACGTGTTTGCAACAGCAATTCTATCTAGCAATATCCCTAAATAAGTTAAAACAGCATCGCCAAATTGATTATCCTTTAACATTAAATCCTGTTTAAGAAAATTCAAGTTTTTCACAAAAGTTTGAATAGTATACAACTGTCGTTTTGAAAACATATCTCCAAATCCTTTGAAACCCCACAATGGAATTTTCAGATTTTGTGAATCATTTAACGGCATTAATTCAGAAGGCTTCTCAGATTCAGGAAGATTATTTACTAAAGCTACTTCAATTTGTGTTGGCAATCTATATTTTTTTCCATTATTTGATTCTTCGATAACAGCCAATAATCTTTCAGATGTTTTCTTTTCAACAAATTGTTTTTTAATAACCTTAGTTTCCGTTATATTTCTACATATTGGACATTTTAAATTGGCTCTTTCATTCCAACCTAGTTCATTAAAATTCCCGTTGTGAATTTCA
>JBILQY010000281.1:0-4019 GCA_044372955.1 Crocinitomicaceae bacterium
GCGTAAAGTGTCAATTAGTTCTTTTTTAAATATATTGAAAATCATTTTTGTAAGTTTAAGATTGAACAATTCGGATAAATTCTGCGGTCAAATTCGACTCTTGCATATTGGTTCTGAAATCGAGCATTGAACCTTCGTGTTTGATTTTTCCTTTGTGGATAATCGCTAAATCGTCGCACAATAAATCGACCTCGCTCATAATGTGACTGGAGAAAATGACCGTTTTGTTTTGATCCTTGCAATCGCGAATTAATTTGATGATGTTTTCAGCGGTGATAACATCCAAACCACTTGTTGGCTCGTCAAAAACAACAACTTCTGGATCGTGAATCATCGTGCGGCAAATCGAAACTTTTTGTTTCATTCCCGTGCTCAATTTTCCGATGCGTTTCCCTAAGAAATCGTGCATATTCAATAAGTCGAACAGGTATTTTTTTCGCGATTCCAATTCATTTTTGGGAACACCGTAAAGCGAAGCAAAATAATCAATTAATTCAACAGGGGTTAAACGTGCATATAAACCAGTTGAACCAGTAAGGAAACCTATTTTCTTGCGTGCTTCTTGTGGGTATTTTACTGCGTCGATTCCTGCAATTTCGATTGTTCCAGATGTCGGAGTGAAAATCGTTGAAAGCATACGTAAAGTAGTAGTTTTTCCTGCGCCATTTGGACCCAAAAGCGAAAAAACTTTTCCTGGATGACATTCAAAACTAATGTTGTCAACAGCTCTTGCGATTTTATCTTCGGTATTTAATTCCTTTCGCTGTTGGCGCGACAAGGGAAATTCTTTTGTTAAGGCATTAACTTTAATCATTGGATGACTTTTTGAATTTGAATATGAAAGTAATTACTTTTTCTGAAAGCCTTAAACTAAATGGATAAACGGATTGATTTTGGTTTAAGAAGTTAGCAATTGAATTTCTTCTTAACTTTATTAAAATTTTCAAGAAATGAACGATTACAAAGGGATAATTACCATCAATGAAGGAGTAAGAAGTGGGAAAGCTTGTATTAGAGGTATGAGAATTACCGTTTCTGATATTTTGGGTTGGTTAGCCTCTGGAATGACAATCAATGAAATTATAGATGATTTTGATGAATTAACAGAAAACGACATTCTTACTGCTTTGAAATATTCGGAATTGGTTTAATACTGTTGATTTGTTTTTAAGTTTTTTGAGATTAGTATATAAAAGCCCTGAAAGGGCGAAATAACCTAGCATTGGGCAAGGTCCTATGCGCTAATTAACAGGTTATAGTTTTCAATAGCCCTGAAAGGGCGACATACGCTTAGCATTGGGCAATGCCCGATGCTGAAAGGGCGACATATCAAACAATCATTATTTTTTCAATTTTAAATTACATTCTCTAATTTATCAAACCAATTTGATTTTATTTGCATTCTATTTCTCACTGTTATGTCTTTTCTAAAATCACTACTTACTTGGAGGTTTTTCTTGCGCTCCTTTTTTGCCTTAATCATCTCTTGTGTATTACTTGTTTTCCTTGCTGATTGGCGTGTTGAAAGTAAGACGGACGAGCTAGTTTACACCGACGTTCAAAAAATCCCACATCGAAAAGTAGGGTTACTTTTAGGAACTTCAAAATTATTAGTTAATGGTTGGGTAAATCTTTATTTCAAGTACCGAATTGATGCAGCAACCGCATTATTCAAAGCTGGAAAAATTGACTACATTTTAATCAGTGGCGACAACGGAACCAAGGAATACAACGAACCGGAAGATATGAAGCAAGCCTTAATCGAAAACGGCATTCCAGCAGATAAAATCGTTCTTGATTACGCAGGATTTCGAACTTTTGATTCCGTTTTTAGAGCAGAAAAAATCTTTGGACAGAAGAAATTCACCATCATTTCACAAGATTTCCACACGCGTAGAGCCATTTATATTGCACAACATTTGGGATTAGATGCAATTGGTTTTAATGCCGAAGATGTTTCGAAAAATTATGGATTTAAAACACATCTTAGAGAGAAACTCGCACGCACCAATATGTTTATTGATTTCATCATTTCAACACAACCAAAATTTTTGGGAGAGAAGATTGTGATTAAATGAAAAAATTCTAATTCTTAATCCCCTTTTTTTACAATCGATAAGTCAACTAGTTAGAGGGATGTCGTTTGGATTTCATCATTTCTTCCTTATCTTTTCCCTATATTTGTTTCAATGACACACCCAAGCGAAGTTCAATCAGCTAATCACGTTTCAAAGCTCACTCAATTAGCGAGTTATTTGTTTCTGTTTTGGTTATTGACTTTGCCTTTTGGAGCTAATTTATTGCCAATTTCACTAGGTTTTCTAACCATTTACCCGAATTTCATTTTAACTTTTTGTTTGCTTCCTTTTGCATTCTTAAGCTTTAAAAAATGGAGTAAGCTAGAAATTTCAGTACATGGATTTCTATTTCTTTGGTTACTATTTTCCATTTTTCAAGGACAGAAAATTGGTTTTCCGAGAGAAGTGATTTTCGATATTCGTTCGTTGTTGCTGCAATTTCTATTCGCAGTTGCGCTTATTTCTGTGTATCATTTCATTGAAAAAAAACAGTTCATTCGAGTATTAATTATTGGTTTGCGAAGTTTTTTGCTGATTCTCCTTTCAGCTGGTATTTTTGAGTTTTTAACAGGAATTCACTTTGCAGGAACGAAAACACAAGAATTATTGGAACTTCCTGTAGGTAACATTTTTTACGCACCGCTTTTCATTTACGACAACCCAAATGATTACTTAACTTATTTACTTTTTGCCTTTGGAATGCTAGTTGTCTTCGATGAAAAACTACAAAATAACCGAATCCTTCAACTACTCATTTCAACGCTCATTTTTGTTTTTGCCGTTTATGCAGATTCCAATTTTGCTAAGTTGTTAAGTGCTGGAATGATTGGTTTTAATTCAATCTTAATGCTATTTGCTTCTTTAAAAAATCATTCGTTTCGAACTTATTTCCCTTACGCGATTGCATTGATTTTACTAGCGATTACTATTTTCACAAATTCACTTTTCTTAGGTCCGAAATATGAAAATTCTGCCAATTACCGCTTAAATGGTGTTCAAATCGTCAATCAAAAAAACGGCAAAATGGAAGTGATTTCAGCCAAAGAAAAACTTTCGAAATCGGAACAAAATCAAGTGATTGCTTACTTAGATTCTGCAAATACCAAAAGTCCTGAAGGCGCTAAAAATCTTCGTAAAAACTTAATTCTAAATGGAATTGACTTTGTTAAATCTGCTCCCGTTTTAGGACTCGGTCCTGGAGGTTTTGCCTTGAAAATCAAAAGAAATGAACATCAACATTTCATTCACGCACATACTTCTCCGCACAATTTTCCAATAGAAATCATTAGTGAATTTGGTGTTTTCGGCTGGTGCTATTTTGGGATTCTCGCCTTCATTTTTCTAAAAATTCTAAGCTTCCGCAAATCGATTTCTTTCAATCAAAAAGTGGCTTTTATTTTCATTTTTGCTTCACTTCCATTTCTTTGGATGATGCCGTCAGCTTATTTATACCTCTCTATTCACTGGCTATTTTTACCTTTGCTGTTGATTCAATTACTACAAATTCAGGAAAAATCAATTTTGAATGAGCGCGAGCAATAAAGTGTATTACCGTAATTTCTTAACGATGCTTTC
Source organism: Crocinitomicaceae bacterium (assembly GCA_044372955.1). Taxonomy (GTDB): domain Bacteria; phylum Bacteroidota; class Bacteroidia; order Flavobacteriales_D; family Crocinitomicaceae; genus UBA952. The sequence continues at coordinate 3,654 of JBILQY010000281.1, forward strand.
GGGCAACACTTTGAGCCAATTGATTCCGTTCATCATTGCGCCTATACTTTCACGCATTTTTTCACCCGAAGAGTTTGCTGTTTTGGCTAATTTTATGGCGATTGTGGGCGTGATTGGCATCATTTCTACTGGACGTTTAGAATTAGCCGTTCCCATTCCTCAAGATCATAAAAAAGCCCAAGAAATTGTATTTACTGGTTTAATTATCACGCTTTTACTTGGAGTTTTAAGTGTTTTAATTCCCATTTTTGCCTACCAAATAAGTGCGCTCTACAAAGACGATCAATTAGCTGGTTATTTGTGGATGGTTCCATTTTCAGTGGTTAGTTTTGGCTTACTTGGTTTGACTAACAATTGGAATTTACG
>JBILQY010000283.1:0-4014 GCA_044372955.1 Crocinitomicaceae bacterium
GCGAACCTGAATAAGCTAATGTTGTTTGATTGGCTGTATTGCCGTTTACTAAACCAGATACAGTAAAATGAGTATTGAGTGTTCCTGTTGTTGGTGAAGTTGAACCCTCTGTTTTTGTTTGAGCCGAAGCAGTGACGGTTAATGCTTTTGTACTAACAGAACTTGAAACAGTTGCAACATTGACATTACTTGCGCCCGAACTACTCAACACAATATTCCCTGAATATGAGTTCGGTACTGTTGTTGCTGCCAAACGCACATAAACTGTTGTACTTGCAATTGTACCAGCAGCACCAACTGTAATACTTGTCGCAAAACCACTTGAAGCAGAAGTTGAAACTTCAAAACCTGCAGGTGGTGTTACTAAAATTCCAGCAGTCATATTTGCACCTGAAACAGAAAAAGTAGTGTTTGAGGATGCTGTGCCGTAAGTTGTTGATAAAGCAGAAAGTGTTCCTGATGAGGAGATTGTTGGTGTAGCAACAGTATAGTCAGTTAGAGTAATGTCATCTATATTGAATCTTCTATTTGTAGATGTATTTCCTCCACTTACATGAATAATCCTAATACGTACATTACCAGTAATATTAATTGACGATGCAGAGAATGTCTGTTCATTATTATTTGTTGGTGGTGTAAAATTAGATCCTGCTTGTGTCCAACTTGTACCATTATTCGTAGAATATTCAACTTTCCAAGTTGCTTGTCCATCGGTTCCATATCTCCAATATTTGAAAGTAATACTTCCTAAACCGTTGGTTTTATTAGCGCTCATTGTCATTGAAGATGAACTATATCCTCTCATTCGAGCAGAACGTAGTCCATTTTTATAATCTGCGACGTCTGCGCCAATTAATGCATCTGTCATATTCCAAGAAATACCACTCAAAGTAACACTTCCAGAACCGTAGGTAGTTTTGGTTTCACTAGCACCCTCAAAATTAACAGAGTATTGTCCCCAACCTACATTCCAGCCAAAAACAAGAATCAAGGAGAACAAAACAGTTGGAAAGAAAGATAATTGAGTAGTCGGTTTTTTGGAGAAAACGGGAGAAATGGAAACTTTTTTCATAAAAATAATTAATGGTGCAAAGGTCAGGATAACGAATAACCTCAATTTTACCTAGGTATTAACTTTAGATAAAAAGAATAACACCAACGATTTCTATAAAAAAAATGACTTAAAGACAAATGCCTTTAAGTAATCGGACTAGGTTGAAAACTTAAAATAAGTCCTATTCTATTTCTTCACGAACTTCACCGATTGGTTCATTCCAGCGATGCGTAAGGTGTAACTTCCTTTTGCTAAATTGGCAACTGAAATCTGTGTTTTTAAACCGTCAATTCGACCTGATTTTACTAACGTACCATTGATAGAAAACAATTGGTAGCTTTTGTTTAAATATGAATCTGCAACTACTAAAAATAGTTCATCCGTCTCTTGATTTGGGTAAATGTTTACGCCTGCTAATTTATTTTCCAATACATTCAAATTAATATTCACTGCCAATTCAGTTGACTCACAAGTACCAAAATAAGTTGAAACACTGTATTGTCCTGAAACGGTTGGAACATAAAAAGAATTATTCGCTCCGATGATTAAGTCTCCATTCAAATACCATTGATAATTTGTTGAACCAGTTGCGTAAAGCGTATCATTTGATTGTTGAATCTGCATTGCATTTCCAGGTGCTACTATGAATGTACGTGTAACAATTTGTCCTGTAACACTATCAGCAACGGTAAGCGTGTGCGTTCCATAATTTTGAATTCCAACTGAAATTGAATTAGCTGATTGATTGTTAATCGTCCACTGATAAACCAAACTATCTGAACCACCACTAACAATTGGATTCACCAAAACATCTTCTCCTTCGCAGATAAATACATCTGGCACTTGCACTTCCAAATTTGATTTCAAAATGGTGAATTCATCCATTACTGAACCATTCATGTGCAAGTATTTGCCATCAAGACGGTTTTTATAAATATCCATAATAAATGAACCACAAGCTTGATCTCCTCCATCTACAAATTCCATCATCGGATAATCTAATGAAGGTGCAGTTTCCCTACTTCCTGAATTTCCACAAACGACATAAATTGTTCCGTCTGGAGTTGAATTTAATCCATCTTTGCGGTAGGCATTTCCTTGAGAAAAGTTTCCATTCGTGCTATCTTTCAGCATAGTAGTCGGGTCGAAAGAAAATGAATTTCCATAATGACCATGAATCAATTTACTGCGTTCAAAAACGTGACTGTGACCACAAATTACTAAATCAATATCGTATTCTTCTAACAAAGGAACTACTCGTTCACGCATTGCTTTCATAACTAATTCTTGTGCATCATCGCTGTCGTGTGAACCTTTTGAATAAGGAGGTTGGTGAAAATAAGCGATTGTAAAAGTTCGCGTGTTTTGCATTAAATCTTGTTCAATCCATTGTTTCATTTGATTGATTCCCGAGAATGTTTGTGTAAAATCATACACTTCCGAATTTAAAGAAAGAAACATGCACCATATCAAAATACGGTCCTTTGTGATCTTCAAAATCGATATTTGAATAAGGAATTCCAAAAAATGCACTTTCTTCCCAAACTGTATTATAATCATGATTTCCTGGGCTTGGCCAAAAAGGTAACCAATTAAAAACGTTTGAAAAACCATTTAATTGAAACAATTTCTGCTGGTACTCTGCATCCGTTCCATCGTTGTAAACGTTGTCACCTAACCAAATCCAAACATCCGTTTTAGAAGAATCATCATACTGCATATAGGAGTTTTTTACTGCTACTTGCTCAGTATTTCCTTTACCAAAATCACCAATTGCCCAAACTCTAGTCGGAACAGCAACACCTGGAATTGGATTCGTTTTAAAACGATAAGATTCCGAAGCAGTTGTTAACTGAGAAGTTGAATTTCCCACCGCGTAATAATAAGTGGTAGATGGAGTTAAATTCGTCAGAGTAATTGTATGTACTGTATTTGAGGCATTACTTGTTGCCATCAAATCAAGATTTAAAAGAGAAGTTCCATATTGTACTTTTGAATTAGTAGGTGCATCGGTTCGCCATTTTATAACGATTGTATTTTCTGTTGGAGATTGTAAATAAGGGCCACGAATTACACTTTGAGCTTTTGAATTAAAGATTACAACAGCACTTAGAACTAGAAAAAGGAAGGTTTTCATAGAAAGAAAATTTATCTCCAAATGTAAACACCGCATTTTAACCCAAAATGAAGTGAATAATAAAGAATCAAGAATAATAACAAACGAATTCCTAGATTTCTAAGGTGGTGAAAGTGCAATGATTCTCGGCGCTTGTTGAACAATGACCGTCATTGAAGTGGTTGTTGCACATTGATTAGCAGATGGAGTAAAAGTATAGTTTGTTGTTTGACTCGTGTTTAAGGCAGGCGACCATGTTCCAGAAAAACTATTTATTGAATTTGTCGGTAAACTAAAAATTGTGTTTGGACAGATCGGCGAAATTGCAGTAAAAACAGGAGCTACAGGCGCATTTACAACAACAGAAACCCTGTTCGATAAAACGATTGATTGACAACCATTGTGAATCTTAACAAAGTAAAAAGTAGTTCCATTAGTTGAAACAGAAGGAGAAAATGTAGCCGAGTTAGCACCTAAAATTGGCGTTGCACCACAATAAGAATCAATCGAATTGCTATACCATTGATAAGTTAAACTTGCTGAACTAGTTGCTGAAACTGAAATAGAGACTGCTTCATTTTCACAAACCGTTTGTGATTGTGGTTGCTGTGAAATGGAGATGGCAACGGTCGAACTTGGAGTGAAATCAATTCCTTTAAATATATAATTCCCTCCAGAACTCAGGATTATTGAAGTAACCGAAGAAGGACCGCTATCTATAATTTTAATCAAGTTATTGTTTTGCGATTGAGTTGTTGTGGCATAAATTACTGGGTTATTACTTGAGTAATCAACCACAATTCCTAAAGCATTAGTAGAAAAAGAATAAGCATAATTATAAATT